>JASFWU010000230.1:0-4877 GCA_050049035.1 Akkermansiaceae bacterium
CACACCGACAAAACACGATCCACCAACCCTCAGATCGAACACGTTTCCGGACTCAACACCTCGGATCCCAAATGCACCGTGAACGTCATCGCGGGGACCGGTGATTGGTTCGGGGGTTGGGATGGTGTTTCCGCCGGCGACATTGATGAATCCGCCGACCGATTTATCACCGAAGATGGCGGGACCGGCCGGATGGTCGAGATGATCGAGCGCAAGGAACCCGCGATCATGTTGTGCCATTGGCCCGGGATTTACTGCAACGGCGAGGAGACCGGCTTCACCATTTTTCAAAAGACGGTGAAGCGGCTCAACCATCACTATGGTGCTCGAACCTGCTGGATGAAGCTGTCCGAGATTGCCCGCTACTACGCCGCCCGCGAACTCACCGCCTCCTCTTTGGCGGCCGATCGGAAAACCCTCACTCTGGATGCGCCCTTTGCCGCTCCCGATTTTACCCTGCGTCTCGATGGATCCGGATCTCCCAAAAACATGAAGCGGGTTGCGTCGCTGAGCGAACTCAAAGCCCAAACCTGGCACCAGGAAGGTGAGACCCTGACACTTTGCTTTGACCTGCCGAAGGGCAAGACGAGCCTGGAATTGTAACCAACGCAGGATCCTCAAGGCAGGACCATCAGGAACTGCCCCAATTCACCGGGATGGGTCCCCCGACTATGGATGAAAGCAGTGAAGACCATAGCCTCCTCGCCTGTTCCGGGAAGTCGGACCTTACTCACACTTGGATTGGCAAAGGCGGTTGCCCCGCGCGGTGTTTGGAAGGCCAGTTTCTTCAACGGCATGCCCTTGTTGTCGCAAAGATGAATTCCCCAGGTGCCCCAGTCCCTTCTTTTTCCTTGGGCCTCCTGAAGGTAATAGTTTCTTCCCTTCCACTCGAAACGATCCCGGTCACCGAGATTTCCCAAGGCTCCCAGTTTCTGAAAAGCCTGGTTCAAGTGGGGCGAGGGCATTGACTTCCAGGTCTGGAATCCAGTCAGGGTCCCCGCCGCCAGCTGATCGACTCGAGCATTTTTGTAGTAATGGTGACGAAGCTTGATGGTCGACTTGGAAAGATCTCCATTTGGGAGATCCACTGATTCAAAACTCGGTGTTCCCTCGGCAGTCGGAGCAAGGGTCCGGGGAAGATCGATTTTCTGATCCGGCTTCCCCGCGATGAGGTGGGCAAGATCCTTGAAGTGCACGAGACGAATCCAACAGGAATTCGGAGCGTCCTTTTCCAGTGCCAGGAGGAATGAACCTCTTTTCGTTTCATGAATGGCAGCCTGGGAGGCGTGGGAATCCAAGGTCCTGACATGTGTCCATTTTCTGAGGTCTTTCGAACGGGCCAGATGGACAGAGAAGACGTTTTCTCCCAGAGTATGGTAGACCCCGTAAAGGTCACCCTTGCCACCCGGCTGGAAGACCTCAAGACAATCCATCGAGTGGCGCTTGTTGTCGTGAAGCCCGAATCGCGTGAGCTTCGCATGCGGGATTTCTTCGAACTTTGTGGCCAGCGACTGCCAATCCTCTGCCCGGCAGCAAAGACTGAGAATAAAGAAAAGGAGCAGGAGAGTCCGGTTCATCTGATGCCACCATAGCGTTTGATGCCAGAGAGTCACACCTCTTCACCTTCCCCGGCCACCGGACTTTGACAGAACTCTGACAAACGATGGCGGAGCTTTGACAATCGCACCCTCGTCTCCTGATTTACTGCCAACGATGAAAACCACGAACCTACTCAGTACTGGTCTCGCCCTTATCGTCGTCGGCTTCGCCCCATTCGCCTACTCCGAAAAAACCAGGGACTACACCCGGGGGCTGGCACTCGAAACTCTTCAGTCACCCCAGCTTGATGGAGGAAATGGCAGGAACTTCAAACCAAAGGATTGGCTGGAGATCGCAGTCACCTCCAAACTCGATCATGTGAAACCCGAGGTCACAAACGAGCCGTTTCACAACAAGGTCACCGTGAACTGGAACCTCGTTTTCACGAGAGATGACAAAAAGACCTACTGGATCAAAAAATCCGTGGAGTACGTCAACGTGCCTGCGGATGAGGAAACAACTTTTTCGATTTATCTCTCTCCCAACACCTTGAAAAGGATCACCGGCAAAGCGGGAGGCGGGAAGATTGATTTCAAGGCGATCGGCGGTGAGATCCGCATCAAGGGAAAGCCGGCCGGCTTCTTTAATCAGAGCGAACGCAAAGGTGGATGGTGGAATGGCAAGGTTCCCAAAAGCGTCACCGTTACGGAGAGATTTCCTATCCTAAACAAAGACGAAACTCCCTTCCGTTCCCTTTGGCATGACCGACACCCAAGAATCAAGCCGACGGGCCAATAGGCCGCTTCAACAAGAAACGGGAGCTTGGGGAATTTGGAAACCCAACCCGGTTTTCCGGATCGACGAAAGCCGATGCTCAGGAAGCTTCGGCTTTTTTCGGCTTTTTGAACAGGGGTCGCTACTAAATTTGGTTTTCCAAAAGCACCTTTCCAGCCTAGTCTCGCCGAACCGCTGCACACACAGACGCATGATTAAAAGCACCCACTTTTAAACGACTTCACCATCCGGTTATTCCCAGGCGATGGCCATTTGCTGGATCCGCGAGCCCTTTCATTTTAAGCACGAAGACTGATTTGTTCTCCAATCAGTCGATTTTCATACCACTGGATGAAAAGCCTGCTCGAAATTCTCGATGATCGTTTTCAGGAGTTCGGCAACCGGACCGCTCTATCGGAAGGGGACCGTGAAGTGTCCTACCGGGAGTTGGACGAGTGGAGCCGATCCCTTACCAATCAGATCCTCCACCATGATCGTGAACCCGGGGCTTACCTTGTTGAGATTCCGCGAAGTATCGAAGCGATCGTAGCCTTCGTGGCAATCATCCGCGCCGGGGGATGGTATGTGCCCATTGATCTGAAGGCACCACGGTCCCGCAATGCCGGGTTGGCCGAATCAGTGAAGCCAAAAGGAACGCTGATCACGAACGATGATGCTTCCTGTTCGGGTGTTCACCGGATCGCGGTTGCTTCTCCCGATTTTTCCAAACCATCGCCCGTGATCGCCGGGGAGCATCAGAGGGATACCGAATCTCCCGCCTATGTGATCTTCACATCGGGATCAACCGGAAGCCCCAAAGGCGTCATCGTTCCCGATCGGGGGATCATCAGACTCGTCGTTGATCCGGACTACGTTCGGATCTCAAGCGAAGACACGGTTCTGCATTTCGCCGCTCCTACCTTTGATGCCGCAACATTCGAAATCTGGGGAGCGCTGCTTAATGGAGCAAAGCTGGCAATCCTCCGGGACACCATGCCCTCGGCGAGTCAGTTTCAGAGGTTCTTTGAAACGGAACGACCCACCATCGCCTGGCTGACATCCGGGTTGTTCAACACCTTGATTGACACAAATCCCCAATGCCTCGCCACGCTCAAACAACTTCTCGCTGGTGGTGAAGCCTTGTCCGTCCAACATATTCAAAAGGGATTGCGACTTCTGCAAGACACCACTTTCATCAACGGTTACGGGCCTACCGAAAACACCACTTTCACGTGTTGCTACCAGATTCCTCGCTCACTCAGTGAGGTTGAACTCCAGAACATTCCCATTGGCCGGCCCATTCGGGGGACGACCGTCAAAATCGTGGATGAATCACTGCAACCCGTGGAGGAAGGCGAGGCAGGTGAGTTGATCACCGGCGGCGAAGGCCTGGCGCTCGGTTACCTACAAGACGAGAAGCTCACCAAAGCCCGGTTTGTCAGGAAAGACGGGAAAACCTACTACAGAACGGGCGATTTGGTTCGGCAAAATCCATCAGGAGAAATTGAGTTCCTCGGTCGAATGGACGACCAGCTTAAGATCAATGGTTTTCGGATCGAACCAGGTGAAATCAGCCATCACCTCAAGGAATTGGACGGGATCAAGGATGCCGCCGTCATTGCACATAAGCTTTAGAACGGCCAGAAGCGGCTGGTGGCCTATGTGGCCCGGGCCTCCTCCGGCAACGTCGTGGAATCCACCTTGCAGCAGAATCTCAAAGAGCATCTGCCTCCCTATATGATTCCCGCCCGAATCATCGTTTTGGACGAACTGCCCTTGAACAAAAACGGAAAGGTTGATCGCTCACAACTGCTCAACCCATTTTCCCAAGAGACCATCAACACAAGGACCGACAGCAGTTCGTTGAAAACAATCGTGGAAGGTATTCTCGGTGCGAACTCATTTGATCCCGCAAGCAACTTTGCCCAGATCGGTGGCGATTCACTCACGGCGCTCCAAATCTCCTCGAGAGTCCGGGAGGAGCTGGGGCGATCCCTCCCTATTTGTGAGATCCTCAGCACCAAACCTCTGGGGGAACTTCAATCAAAACCCCTGGCTCCTCGTGATCGCAATCTCTCAAACAGCCCGCATTCCGAAAACGAGTTTCCTCTCAGCGCCCTACAACGCCAGGTCTGGTATCTGGCAAGACAGGCCACCGCGATCCGCGCCTACTACGTCACCTGCCAATTGAACTTTGGCCCGGAAATCGACCGGGACTGCTTGCATCAAAGTCTTGAGGACTTGTTCAGATCCCAACCCATCCTTCACGCAAATCTTAAAAGATATGACACCGAAAGCCCTTACTGGTCGTTACAGCCGAACCAGCCTTTGCCGTACGAATACCACGACCTGAGTGATCTGGATCCGGTTGACTTTGAATCCAGGGTTGATGATGAAATCGAGAAAGCCTGCTACGAAGAGTTGTCATTGGATGACAAACCACTTGTTCGTTGGATCGCGTGGGACAGCGGAGAAAAAGGCCTTCGGCTTCTACAACTCGAACACCACCTGATCCATGACGGCTGGAGTCTTGGACACCTTCTTCTTCGTTGGAGCCAAGCGTA
>JASFWU010000231.1:0-4873 GCA_050049035.1 Akkermansiaceae bacterium
TTTTCCCGACCACGCTTCATTTTGAACGGAGTTGAAAATTCCCCGTGGCCCAACAATCCCAGGGACAAGGCGTCGTTCAATGTCTACTTTCGGAACGAATACGAGGATTCCCGGATTCAGTTCCCGGTTTTTGGCGAGGACTACCCGGGCAACAGCTTTGAGCAGTTGCGTCCGCGGGCGGGAAAAAACGACATCAACAATCCCTACATCAAGGACGAGGTGATCCGGCGGCTGTATATCGAGATGGGTCAGGTCGGGTCGCGGGGGATCTTCAACAGCCTTTATCTCAACGGCGAGTGGAAAGGATTCTATAACACCTGTGAGAGATTACGTGAACCATTCTTCCAGTCGCATTATCCGGATTCGGAGCAATGGGACATTCGACAGGCCGGGAACCCCAACGGTTTTCTGGCCGAGGGTGACAACCAAGCCTGGATCGAGCTGAACTCCCGTCTCCAGGCATCCAACGTCAATAGCGAGAGCAACTGGAATCTTGCCCTGGAGCTCGTCGATCCGGTCGCAATGGCAGATTACTTCCTGCTCAACATTTACGGAGCAACCTGGGACTGGCCCTACAACAAGTGGGTTTCGGCGCGGGAACGATCAACGAACGGCCGGTATCGATTTTATGTCTGGGATGCCGAGGGGGCTTTTGGTCATCCCCGCAATTCCAACAACAGCAACAGTCAGAAGCCGGTGAACTTCAATATCATCACGGAAGATCTTTTGACCCGGACGGACGACACTTCGAGGATATTTCAAAGACTCCAACGATGGCCCGAGTTCCGCATGATTCTGGCCGACCGGATTCATCGTCATTTCTTCAACGGAGGCACTCTTGATGACTCCACCCCGGCGGACTCGAAAGTCAAAGAAATCATCGATGAGGCGAGTGCCGAGGTTGGTCCCCTGATTCAAGAACGCCTCGGGCAGTCCATCGATCTTGAGTTTTGGCGATACTGGACCGCGCCGGGTGCTTCCCGGCGGAGCTACCTGCTGGGGCCAAATGACGAGCATTTCCGCGATGCGGGCTATTGGCCCGAGACCGAACCACCGTCGTTCTCAGCCCACGGAGGAGAATTCCCCGCTGACTTTCAGCTGACCATCAACGCGGGTTCCGGAACGGTTTATTTTTCTCTCGATGGTTCCGATCCCCGCCTCTTCGGGGGTGCGGTTTCCCCGGATGCATTGACTTATGATGATCCGATCACCCTGCCCTCGGGAGTGGTCACGGTGAAAGCACGCCTGCATAGTCCGGGTGGAGAATGGAGTGCCCTGACCGAAGCCGATTTTCGAATTGGTCTTTCCCGGCCGGAGGCAACCAACCTGGTGATTTCGGAAATCCACTATCATCCGGCGCCTCCGAGTCCCACCGAAGTCAATGCCGGCTTCACCGATCAGGATGATTTTGAGTTCATCCAGCTTCAAAACATCGGGACGGATACCCTTGATCTTGCCGACCTCGCCTTTACCGACGGCATCGCCTTTGAATTCGCCGGGAGCCCGGTGTTCTGGGTCGCGCCGGGAGCTTCCGTCATGGTGGTCAAGGACATCGAGGCGTTTCGCTTTCGATACGGGACGACTTACGATGGTTTGATTGCGGGGCAATATGAAGGCTCGCTCTCCAATGGAGGTGAGCAACTCACTTTACAAACTTCCGCCGCGGTCATTCGGTCATTTGCATACGATGATCAGGCCCCTTGGCCGGCTTTGCCTGACGGTGCCGGAGTCTCACTGGTATTGAATTCGCCAGGCTCCAATCCCGATCATTCTCTTCCTGAAAGTTGGACCCGTTCTTCGTCCGTTGGAGGTTACCCGGGAGGGCAGCCGGTTTCCCTGACCTATGCCCAGTGGGCCTCGTACTTGTTTGTGCCGGGCGACGCGGTGGCTCTTTGGGATGATCCGGATCAAGATGGGCTGCCAAACCTGGTCGAGTTCTATCTCGGGTCCCTGCCTCATCTGGATGATGCCGCGATGCATGCCCCTGCCACTGGATTTGTCGAAGAAGGAGGCGAGATCTACCAAACCTACGAGTTTTCCCTCATTGCAGGCCAGAATGGTTTGGAAGGGACGGTGGAGGTCTCCGGCGATTTGCAGGAGTGGGGAGGCTCGGGGGTCGAGGAAATCCTCCCGGTCGCAGCCGAAGGCCGGGGCTGGCTCAGGAGGAGATTCCGGGTGTCCCAACCGGTAGGCGACCGCACGCAGTCTTTCCTTCGGCTCCGCGTTTTAGGAATCGGTGCCAACTGACTTTTTCCGGCTAGAAAAAGTTGCCCTCGCCATCCTCCCACTGGCGTCTTTTCCGTTTGGTCAGGCGGCCCTGGTCTCCTTCGCGTCGTGTCCGGCGGTTCTCCTTGTTGGCAAGACGCCGTTGTTCCGCCTCGGCCAGGATCTCGGCGGGGGTGTGGTCCTGGTAGGCGGCTTGCGCGATGGGAGCACCGACCCGCTTCTCGAGAAGTTCCACGACCTCGATGTCGCGCTTGTAGGTATTGTCGGGGGACGGGACCTCAAGGCGGTCTCCCGGTTTCAGTGCCGAGCTGGGCTTGAGGTTTTTGCCACTGCGCTTCACTTTGCCGGCCGAGCAATCGTGGGCCGCCTTGCTTCTGGTTTTGTAAAGGCGCACCGCCCAGAGCCATTTATCAACCCGCATCTTTTTTTGAGGAAACTTGCGGAGGGATCAGAAGAACGATTTCTCCGCGGACCTTGCGATTTGAAAAGTGCTCACCTAGCTCGACGGCAGTGCCGTGGTGGAGTGTTTCGAAAGTCTTGGTGAGTTCCCGTGCCACACACACGGGTTGGTCCGGAGCCACTTGGGCCAGGATTTCAAGAGTGGAGGGAAGCCGGTGAGGTGATTCGAAAAAGAGGGTGGTTTCGGCGGAAGCGAGAGCCGACTCAAGTTGCTTTCGGCGCTTTCCCTTTTTGACATGAAGGAAGCCGTGGAAGGAAAACGGGTGGGGTGGAAATCCCGAGGCCACCAGCGCGGTGGTGATCGCCGATGGTCCGGGGAGGACGGTGAAGGGAATATTCTCCGCCCGACAGGCCTTCAAAAACCGGTGTCCGGGATCGGACAGGCAGGGTGTGCCTGCATCCGAAATGACGGCGATTGTTTCTTCGTTGCGCGCCCGTTCGATGAGCTCCGGAATTCGGTCGTTTTCGTTGTGGTCATGCAGCGAAATCAAAGGGCGGGCAATTTCCAGATGATTGAGAAGCTTGAGCGAGTGCCGGGTGTCTTCGCAGGCAATCAGGTCGGCCGACCGAAGGGTCTCGATGGCACGCAGGGTGATGTCGCCAAGGTTGCCGATCGGGGTCGGGACGAAAATGACGCGGGCGGGGATCGGTTCGGATTTAGATGCCATCGGAGATCCGGGCGATGATGGATTTTGAGGCGCGATCGAGAGCGTCGGGGAAGGCATTGGCACGCGCCGTCTGGAGGTTGTCATCGACAAAAAGTCGCGAAAATCCCCGTCCCTGACCTTGGTCAAGCACGACTCCCGGTCGTTTTTGATCCATCAGTTTGTAGGAAACGACGACCTCGACCTGGAGTTCCTCGGAGCGAAGAACGTCAACAGTCGATGAGCGGGCCTGGCGGTAGGTGACCCGTTCGACGGTCAGATGGAGAGAGGCATCTGCAAGGTCACTTTTGGTAAGCCGGTAGGTGCCGTCATTGACCAAGGCATCCACGGTGGTGTTGGTGGTAATGGCTTCGATCCTCGGGAAAACCACCCGGCTGGTAGCCAGTGGAACACTGATGGTTTGCACCGATCTGAGATGCTCCGGTTTGTTGCCTCCGAACCGGTATCCTGCACAGGAATGAAGGAGACCGCAGGCCAGTATCAGCAGGAGAATTCGCATCAGGGTTTTGAGAGTTTTTTTACCCAGGCTGCAGCCTTGTCATGGAGCGGTCCGCTTTTGGACCGGTTGACGGTTTCCTGGTAGTAAAAAAGTGCCGAAGGGGTGTTGCCTTTCTTCCGGTAAAATTCCGCAATGTCGAAGGTCCTCTTGATTTCCCCGGTCGAGAGCTTTTTGATTTCAGCCCGGGCAATTCCGGCCTCCTTGCTCGAGGGGTAGGCCAGGATCAGGTCGTCAAAAACCTGGCGGGCCCGGTCAAGATTCGCACTGTCCTGGTTACCCTTTTTCGCGGAATTCAGGAGAATCTTCCCAATCTGCAACTGGGCCCCCGGGGCATACTTGGAGTCAGGATATTCGCGGGTCAGTTCCCGGTAGGCCGAAATTGCCCGCGGGTAGTTAAGGTCGCCTCCTTCCTTTTGGTAGAGCCGGCCGATGGTAAACTGGGCCAACTCCGCGGCCGGAGTGCGGGGAGCGTTCTGCCGAACCTGCTTCAACATCTCAACACAGTCTTTGACCGAGACCCGGGTTTTGATCCAGATGAATGACTCGGTGATGTTTCCATTGGCAGCATCGAGAGCGATCTTCTGCTGGTTCTTCATCGACTCCGTGTAATGCGGTGAGGCCGGATACTTGGTGAGAACGTTTTCGAAGGATTCAAAGGCTTCCAGAGGTTCTCCGGCGGCCATGAGAAGTTTGCCACGACGGTAGGCCGCTTCATGAGCTGAAGGAAAGAGAGGATATTCGTTGGCAATCTTTCGGTAGTTTTTGATGGCTCGCTTCGACTTGCCGGCTTTCTCGGCGGCCAGTCCCGAATTAAAGATGGCCTGGGCCTTTCCGTCGGTTGCCCGGGTATCGCGGGCAAGCCGCGGGGTGTCATCGGCATCTCCGCAGGACTCCAACCAGAAGAGTAGCGGCAAAATGAGGGCAGCCTTTTTCAGGACGGTCATGAGGGAGAAAATACCGGGTGGACTGGAAAAGGAAAGGGGCATTTAGGGAGGTCGCCAGTGGACGGCGAAAACGAGGAATG
>JASFWU010000233.1:0-4869 GCA_050049035.1 Akkermansiaceae bacterium
CATTCGTAGCCTGCCGGCGCGCTTGGCAGGCCTGCCGGATTGGGAGAGGGGATCGAAGAAGGATTCCAACTGGAAAGGCCCTGCGAACTCTGGCTGCGGTAGGAAACGTCATCAGCAAGGTATTCACCTCCAGCAAGGGTGACTCCACCGGAGCGACGAAGGTGGCTGTGAATAAGGAAGCTGTCGTTCGCGGTCGTTCTCGACTGGAGGATCACACGGGGAATTGAAGAGGCATCCAGAGGATTGCTTCCCAAGATGAACTCAGCTCGGTGGGAAAAGCCATCTCCGTCCAGATCGATTGAGGGCAAAGCATCCTGTCCAAATAGCCCGAAGCCGGAGGCCCAGAGATCGTAGGCGGGCCAGTCTCTCACAACGATCAAGGGGTCCACCCGGTAAAGTTTTCCCTCGAGATCGGTGAAAGTGAGGGTGAGTCTGAAGGTTCCCTGCCCGAGCTCGGCGAGATCCTGAGCAGAAATCATGGCGGGATTCTGAGTGATCAGATTTCCGTTAAGCGACCAGGTCACGTTGTCAATTGGTCCGAATTGAGCGGGAAGAAAAGGGGTGGGATCAAGAAAGAGGTCGGCTCCTGTGGGGGCCGCAATTTAGTCGAACTCAAGAAAGCAGGGAACCCCCGAGCCCTGGGGGCGTGGGTCGTCGACGGCCATCTGGAAAGTGAGCAGGTGATCCTGCACCTCTCCGTCAGGTGCTGCCCCGTTTGCTCCGAGGCCGGCATCCGTGCTGATGCGAAAGCGGACTGCAAAAGTTTCCTCCCAGGTCAAATCACCGGTCCATGGAATGGTAACGCTGAAGGTGGCTTGGGCGTTGGTCGCCGAGCCATCACCGGGAATAATCTGGCTTTGGCCCTCACCCGGATCGCTGAAGTCACCATCGCGATTTCCGTCGAGAAAGGCATAGAATGTGGCATCGCTTCCGGTCGTATTCGTGACGGCCTGATCGGTGAGAATAGTGAGAGTCAGGGTCGAGTGGTCGATGGGCGTCGCCGCATTGAAGGTGACCGAAGTCAGAGCCGAAAGCAGGTTGAGGTCGTCATTGTTACCATCATTGTCGTCACCGTCGGCATCGGCAGTCGGTTGTCCGTCCGCTTCGGCATCAATGTCGGCATCGCTTGAGCCCGAGTCATTTGAAATGCTCAGTCCCGTGGTGATGACATGACGAGGGCCGTTGTCGGCAAGAGTGGTTCGGTAGTCTGGAAGAGTGTTGCCATAATCAAAACTCCCGGCGGCCGTTCCTTTGCGGGAGTCCGGAAGGTCCCCGAAATCGAGATTGGGCTCGGGACAAGGATCACTGATGGCGTAGGTGATGGAGACGAGATCATCTTGCACTTCGCCATCCGGAGCGTAGCCAACAGCGGTGATCGAATTGTTGGTGGTGAGTCTGCTTCGCACCGCGTAGATTTCTGTCCAGCTTGTCGTTCCCGGCCAGGGAAAGGTATGGCTGACATTTTCAAGAACGGCCCCGTTTGTTCCTGCCGGAATGATCTGGGACCACGATTCGTCGGCATCGAGAAAGTCACCATCGTGATTCCAGTCGATGAAGGTATGGAGGGTGGCATCGATCGGGAAATCGTTCTTGATGGAATGACTCAGGGCAATGGTGACTCCAATCTCGATGTCGCTGCAATCCGGAGCGCCACCACTTGTGGCCGATAAGGAAGTCACTGCGGTGAGCAACCGAAGTTCGTCATCGTCGCCGTTGCCATCGTCCCCGTCGGCATTGGCAGACTGAAAAGCATCGGTCTCTGCATCGATGTCTGCATCGGCACTTCCGGTGTCATTTTGAAAAACCAGACCCGGGGTCACCAAATGCCGTGGTCCGTTATCGCTGAGGACGGTCTGATAGTCCGGAGTGACCGAAATGAAATCTCCGGCTGCCGTGCCAGTGGCAACATCAGGCAAGTCACCAAAATCGAGGGCCGGTTCGACCGATAGAAAATAGTCTTCCACTTCGCCATCGGGGGCAAATCCATCCGGACCGATGGACTGGAGACTGGTCAGGCGTAGTCGAGCTGGAATATCGGAGGAGTAGGGGAGGCCAATTGGAACAAGGACGCTTAAAGTAGCAGTGCCACCGATCGTCAGCGGCGGAATGGCGACTTTGACCGACTCGTTGAGATCCATGAAATCACCATCGCGATTCCAATCGAAGAATCCATGGAGCCAGGCCGCGTTGGTCTTCTGGTTGGTGACGTCCTGTTGAAAGGCCACCGTTGTTCCAGCCTGGATTCCAGTCAGCGGCGTGAATCCTTCTTCATCATCCGAGGCATCGTTGTCGTCGCCGAGCGCCGCAACGTCGGGAATGCCGTCGAGCTCGATGTCCGGAGCCGATGGTCCTAAAAAAAGGTCGGACGACACCGCATGCCGCGCTCCGTTGTCCGACAATTGGGTGGCATAGGCGGGGGATGCGCCGACCGAGGAATCGGGAAGGTCTCCAAAGTCGAGGTCCGGTGGAATGATGGTGATCATCTCGTCCTCAATCTCGCCGTCCGGAGCAGGATCGCTTGGATCGAGAGCCAGGGTCGAGAGACGGAAGCGTGCTCCGACCGGGTGAGTGGTCGTTGCTCCTGAGGGGACATGAAAGGGAATCGGGACATTGACGGCCGAGGTCCCGGAGGGGACCGGGATGACGCACGTTTCCTGTCCTCCGACGAACACGCCATCGCCATTCCAGTCGATGAAGGCGTGAAGAAATGCTTGGGAGGTCGTGAGGTTGGTGACGGTTGCCTGGAAAGTGACACCGGTTCCCGCCTTGATCGATGCCGGGATCGTGATGCCGTCTTCATCGTCCGGTCCGCCATTGAGGTCGTCTCCGTCCGAGGCGTTGGTGGGGAGCCCATCAGTCTCGGCATCGACAGTTGCTCCGAGGAAAATCTGAGAACCAAGGGAATGCCACGGTCCACCATCAGCGAGTCTGGTTTGATATCTGATTGGGGCGGAAGGAATGGTGAGGTCGGGGAGATCACCGAAATCAGCGGGTCCCGATGGAGCCTGGGCCCTTGCCTGATCATGAATCAAGAGCGAGGCAACCATCATTTTGGCGGAGGCGCTGAGCGACCATTTCGTCATGCCTTGCATCCAAATTCGGCGGTGTGGTTGATGTCAAGAGATCAGTCTTTCTCACTTCTGCTGGAATAATCTCCGGAAGATGACATCATACCCGACAAGATGAAGTTCCGATTGATGATCGCAGGAATCGTGGGAGGGTTTGCCATCATGGCAGGATTTGCTCCCGGTGAGGCTCTCCCCAAGGCTGATGGCAAGGTTTCGGCGACCACTCTTCCGTTGGATGCCAAAACGGCGAAGATCAAGTTTGAGACGGCCACCTTCGGTCTCGGCTGATTCTGGGGACCTGACTCCGAGTTCGGAAGTCTCAAAGGAGTGCTGCGCACACGGGCCGGTTACGCCGGAGGGGAGAAAAAGCATCCCACCTACTACAGCCTGGGGAAACATACCGAGGTCATTTCGATTGACTACGATCCCAAGGTGCTGAGCTACGATGATCTTTTGAAGATCTTTTGGTCGGCCCATCGTTGCGATCAAATCAACACCTCGCGCCAATACATGAACGCGGTTTTTTATCACAACGAGGAGCAGAAGAAGAAGGCCGAGGCTTCGAGAGCCAAGGCTGCCAGAGAGCAAGGTGTGGGGGCCGCCGGTGTCCAGACCAGCATCATGCCGGTCGGCGAGTTCACCTATGCCGAAGCTTATCATCAGAAATATTACCTGACGCGTTATCGCGAGATCCGCGGGATCTTGAGCAAGGCATATCCCGACGCCAAATCGCTCGCTGACTCGACGGTCGCAACCCGGCTCAATGCCTATCTTGGCAGTGGAATGAAGCGTGACTGGGAGGTTTTCCTGAAGGAGTTACCCGAGTATGGATTGCCAAAGGACGTGCAGAATGCTCTGGCCGAAGCCGCAAACGGGATCCTCAAGACGAATTGAGGGTAGTTTCAAAAACTGCTGATATTCAGCCTCCTGTTCTTGCGGGAAGGGAAAGAAGGGGCATAATCCATCCCGTGAAGCGAAGCATCGAAATCATTCTAACATTGGTGATCCCCACGCTGGTCGTGTCGTGTGAATCGACAAACAGCCGCCGGGCAGGAGGAGGTGCCTTCGACGGTACTCCGATGGGCGAGACTCTCGACGGAAACGCAATCGTTCCCGATCAGGAAGATCTCGCCAAAAGGTCCTTCGAGGCCTGGCGTGATCTCGACTAAGGTTGGTTCAAGACTTCCCGGGCCCCGCCCTCGGTTCGAGTGCTCCTAAAGCGCTGTCGTTTCGGCGGTTTTTCTGATTGTCCTGACAGGTCTGGGACGGTTTGCTCACCGCTATGGACCCACGCTACCTCGAGCTTGCCAAGCAACTGATTGACTATTCCACCGCGTTGAAGGCGGGAGAAAAGATCCTTCTCGACCTCATGGATACTCCGGAGGACATGGGCGTGGCTTTGGTGAGAGCGGTCCGGGCCAAAAAAGGCATCCCTTTTTTACGGACGGGATCCAACCGGCTCAACCGTGAGATGCTCATGGGAGCAACCGATGACCAATATCGACTGACCTCCAAACACCTCCTGGCCGAGATGAAAGACATGGATGCCTACATTGCCATCCGTGGTTCCCACAACATCACCGAGACCAGCGATGTTCCTTCAAAGAACATGGCGACAGCAATGAAGCATTTGCGGAAGGTCATCGATCATCGTGTGAAAAAAACCAAGTGGTGTGTCCTCCGCTGGCCGCACCCGGCGATGGCCCAGCAAGCCGGGATGAGCACCGAGGCCTTTGAAAAGTTTTACTTCGATTGCTGTCTCCTCGACTACAAGAGCTACATCCCGGCGATGAAAGCGCTC
>JASFWU010000235.1:0-4860 GCA_050049035.1 Akkermansiaceae bacterium
CTGCCGTTTGTTGAGCCAAAAACTCCACGAGGGCTGCTTTCCGCATGCAGGTGGCATCGAGGATCTCCCCTTCCTGCACCGGGAAGGAGTCTTTCAAAACGGTCACTGTGCCGTCGGCAGCAGTGTGATCAATCTTCACCGAGGTGGCGGCCTCGAGAGTCACTGACTTTTCATTCGAGGCAAAATCGTTCTCACCCATCGTGGCGACACGGGTCTTCGAGTCGGAAGTCCAGGCACCCATGGAATGAGGGTTGGCCTTGGCGTACTCTTTCACGGCCTTGGGAGCTCGACGATCCGAGTTTCCTTCGCGAAGCACCGGATTCACCGCACTTCCCTTGACCTTGTCATAGCGCGCTTTGATTTCTTCTTCCTCGGCATTGGCCGGAGCCTCCGGGTAATTCGGGAGCGCGTATCCCTGGCTTTGCAATTCGGCAATCGCGGCTTTGAGCTGCGGGACCGAAGCACTGATGTTGGGGAGCTTGATGATGTTGGCGTCCGGGGTCTTCGCCAATTCGCCGAGTTCTGACAGGTGATCGCCAATCCGCTGATCCTCTTTCAAGTATTCCGGAAACACCGCAATGATCCGCCCGGCCAGCGAGATATCACGGGTTTCCACCGCGATCCCGGAGGATTTGGTGAAAGCCTTGATGATGGGGAGCAAGGACTGGGTGGCCAGAAACGGGGCCTCGTCGGTTTTGGTGTAGATGATGGTTGGCTGGGACATGATCGCGGGCAGGGTTTAGGCGAAACCCCGCCGCCGGTCAATGACTAGACCGAGGAGGTTTTCTCCGACCACAGACCAGACAAAAGGAACTCAAATCAACACCGAGGCAGTGTCGAAAAACTGATAGAATTATGAAATCGTCGATTGACGTTAAAAAAAACGGGTCCACCAATGATGTGGTGGAAAAAAACGGTCTATCCACATCGGGTTTCACGTCGCAAGGCAGAATTACTGCACTTCTGGCTCTGGTGTTTACCCCCTTGGGGACAGCTGGCGAATCCGAATCAGTCGCCGCAAGCCCGGGGCTCCTCTACGAATCCCAGACTCTCAGAGTCCGCGGTCATCTTGAGGCCGGAATCAACTTAGTGGCCGAAACAAACTTGTTCTGGGATCTCGCCAACCGGGCTACCGGGAACAGAACCTTCAATCCTGATCAACAATGGTTGGAAGCCTACTTCCAACCGGGAGTGAGTATTGAAAACGAACTGACTCCCGATTTCACCTTCTTTGGCATGGTCTCCGGAGTGGGCTCCTACACCATGGGAACCGATGCCTTCGATGCCAGAAATACGGGGCGCATCACTCTGGAAGAGGCTTATCTGGGTTTCCGGTCGCCCCTTTCCGCCGATTGGACCATGGAGGCCTCGCTCGGTTCTCGTTCACTAAGACTTGGAACCGGGATGCTCATCGCAAACGGCGGAGGTGATGGATTTGAGCGAGGTGCTCTGAAACTGGGACCGCGGGAGGCATGGGAAAAATAAGCTCCTCAAGCTTTCCCGAAAAGGGCTCGTTATTTCAGGCTTCTATCTCGAGCCGAATGAAATGGCGTCCAACGACACCAAGAACCAGATCGCCGGCCTCGATATACGCTGGGACGGCAATCAGGGTGCTTTTGCCGGATTGACCTATCTTCGAGTCGTTGGATCAGAAGCTCCCTACCCCAAAGCCGCCCCAAATGGACTAGGCCCACCTGAATTTCTCCCGGGCGGGCGAGACGGGCTCAACACCGTCAACTTCTACGGACGCAGCAATTCCCTGACTGACCTCACTCCTAATTTGGTGGCATTCGGCGACTTTGCCTACCAATGGAACGACCGGATCGACCTTTCGGCATGGGGAGGCCGTTTTGGATTGGAATACCGATTCAAAGAACACCCATGGCGTCCCACCCTGACCTACTCCTATCAAATCTTTTCCGGAGACGACCCGGCAACCGCCGGCCTGGAGAGATTTGACCCTCTTTACTACGATGGCTCTCCCAGCACATGGGCCACGGGATCGAAATCGGCCATGGTCTTCATCAATTCCAACGTCCAATCGCATAACCTCAGCCTGCGGGTCACGCCAACGAAGCAGGATATTGTGACTCTGCGATATGCGCATGTCCGCGCCCACGAAAAGCTCAGTCCCATCCAGTTTGGTCAGGCCGCCCGATTGGATTTTTCCGATGGGGTTTCAAGTGTTGTTACCGGAGTCACTGACACCCACCTCTCGGATGACCTCTTTCTTGAATACACCCGTGCCATCAACCCTAACACCTACCTGACAGGCGGAGTGAGCGTTTCATTCCCGGGCAGCGGCATCACCGACGCCGCCGGAGGGGATGCTCCCGTTTGGACAGGTGCTTTCATCAATGTCGTCATCAACTACTAAAACTCCGTTCGGAGCCATCTCACTGGCCATCATTCTGTCCTCAGTCCTTTCCTCTTCAGCTGAAGAAAAAGGCAAGCCCGACGCGGCATCGTCGGACCCGTTAAAGCTCGGCTGGATGCAGGGATTTCCCCCTCCTCCTGAAAAGCAGATCATGCAACCCGACAGCGATTTCTTCAGCTTTCCGAAGATGCGCTGGACGGTCTGTCACATCCGCGAGTTGATGCCAACCACGCAAGTCAGCCGGGGACTTGGTGCGGCTGCCCCGCTCGATTACGCCCTCGATGAGAAGATTGACCTGGTGACTTTCAAGCCGATCGGCAGTGAAGACATCATGACCTGGAAAGACTCCCTGTCGGCGAACTACACCGACGGAATGCTGATTATGCACCAGGGAAAAGTGGTCTATGAAAAGTACTTTGGTGCGCTGGAAGAAGCCGGGAAGCACGCGGCCATGTCGATGACCAAATCCATGACGGGCCTTCTCGCGGAGATCCTGGTGGTGGAAGGCAGGCTCGATGACACCGCCCTGGTTTCAACAATTATTCCGGAACTCAAGGAGAGCGCTTTCGGCGACGCAACCATTCGTCAGGTCATGGACATGACAACTTCTCTCGACTACAGCGAGAATTACTCCGATCCCAAAGCAGACATCTGGGTCTACTCCAAAGCGGCCAGCCCTCTGCCCAAGGCACCGGATTACAAGGGACCGAATGGCTACTTTGAATACCTCCAGACCGTCCGAAAAGATGGCGCCCACGGCCAATCCTTCGGTTACAAAACGGTGAACACCGATGTTCTTGGTTGGATCATTTCCCGGGTTACCGGTCAAAATCTGGCAAAACTTCTTTCCGAGCGAATCTGGACAAAGATCGGCGCCGAGCAGGATGGCTACCTCACGGTTGATGCCAAAGGGACCCCGTTCGCTGGCGGAGGTCTGAGCGCGGGCCTTCGGGATCTCGGACGCATCGGCCAGCTCATGCTCAATGGTGGCGAACTCAATGGAAATAGAGTCTTTCCTTCCAAGGTGGTCGAGAACATCGCCGACGGGGCTGATAAAGGACACTTTGCAAAAGCCGGGTATCAAACCATTCCCGGGGGGAGCTATCGCAGCATGTGGTGGGTCTTCCACAACAGCCACGGGGCTTTCGCGGCGAGAGGGGTCCATGGCCAGACGATCTACATTGATCCGAAGGCCGAGATGGTTCTGGTCCGGTTCGCGTCACACCCGCAGGCCAAGAACGGATACATCGACCCCACCTCGCTTCCTGCCTATCAGGCGGTTGCAGAATACCTCCTGACCAAATAGCTTTGCCCGGTGAATTTTCTTTTCCGCGCAACAAGCCTCTTTTTCCTCCTCTTCTTCGTTCTTTCCGCCGACCCGGCACCCACTCTCCGGGTCCTGAGCTACAATATTCACCACGGAGCGGGTCTCGACGGGAAACTCGATCTTGAGCGGATTGCCAGGGTGATCAAGGCAACCTCGCCCGATGTCGTTTCGCTGCAGGAAGTCGACCGGAAAACAACCCGTAGTGGAGGAATCGATCAGGCCGCCCGCCTTGCCGAACTAACGGGAATGAAGCACGCCTATGGATCATCCATGCCCTATCAGGGAGGCCAATACGGCAACGCCATTCTCACCAACTTCAAGATCGTCGCGACCAAGATTCTCGCCCTTCCCGGTGAACCGCGTTCAGCCCTTTGCGCGACTCTCGAATTACCGTCAAAAGACCCTTCCCCTCCCCGCTTTCACTTCATCGCGACTCATCTCGATACCAAAGCTGTTCCCCGAAAGGCCTCTCCTCCGCTCATTGCCACTTTGGTTCAATCCCTGCCAAATCATCCAGCCATTCTGGCCGGCGACCTCAATGCACGGCCGGACAGCCCGACCCTTGCCGCTTTGAAGAAAGACTGGACCAACGCGACCGCAGGCCCGGATCTTTTCACTTCACCGACCGCCAAGCCCACTTCACAAATCGACTACATCCTGACGCGACCCTCCACTCGTTGGAAGGTGTTAAAAAAGGAAGTCATCAAAGAAAGCGTCGCCTCCGACCACCGTCCCATCCTCGCGGTCCTGCAATGGCAAAAGTGAAAGGACGCGACCTTATTTTTTCCACGGTGCCTCGACCTCAAGAGGATTGCCATTGCGGTCGGCGTATTTCACGAAGCCGTGCTTGAGGCCGTATTCGTAGACTTCCTTCGTCACCTTGACGTCGTAGCAACAATACTCGGCGATATTCATGAGATGCACGGTGTCGCCGGTTTTCTTGTAAAGCTGCCACCACTTGAGGGCATCGAGACCATCGGCGGTTTTGCTGGCATTGAGAGAGGCTTGGGCAATCGCATCGAGTTTCAGGCGATGCCCAAGGATCTCCTCGAGATCGAGCATCATGTCGCAGTTCACCGTTTGATTGGCCAGGTCGTAGATGGTGTAGGCCTGCAGGACCGGGTAATCAAACTGCACGTGATTGAAGCCCACCACG
>JASFWU010000236.1:0-4848 GCA_050049035.1 Akkermansiaceae bacterium
TACCGGAAGGGCAAGGCAAGATCCTGCTCCACGGAGAAAAGTTCGGCGGCCAATGTGTTGATTCCCCATCACTTTGTCAGAAAGACTCTACTAGTTACGATGCTTTGCACAAGTGATTGCAAACGGAGGTCATTTTTCAGCGATTTCTTGGCAATCTCTTCGATGAGCGGTTCGTCAGAAAACTCTAGCGACCGTCCCAAGGCATAGGCCATCAGCTTGCTGGTGAGTGCCCGGGCAAACTGTTCCTTCCTTTCGGTGAGAAGGTATCTCTTTAGTTCCTCCAGATTCTTCAACTCGGTGCCATCTGGAAGCTTGCCCGTGGTATCCACCGCATGGCGGGCCACAACTTTCTTGCCGTGTTTGCGTGGGATTTCTTCCCGAATCAAACCAGTCGCTCCGTAGGCTTCGAACATTTGCCCCCACGGATCAATGCCCCGATGACAATCGGCACAGGCTGGATCATCACGATGGATGCGAAGTTGGTCACGAATGGACAGTTTGGAAAACTTGGGATCACTCTCGTCGAGTGGCGGGACGTTGGGCGGAGGTGGAGGTGGAGGATCGTTGAGGAGATTTTTTCGAACAAAGACCGCCCGCTTGATGATGCTGGAGTCGTATCCGGTGGAATGTCCCAACAACACCGAACCATGAGTCAGAACCCCGCCCCGCTTCGCTGATTTTTTGACCCGGCGAAACTCTCCTCCGTAAACACCTTCGATCCCGTAGTGATTGGCAAGTTGCTGGTTCACCATTTGAAAGTCCGACTCAATGAAGTTTTCGGCCGAGAGATCATTGCGCAGAATCTCTCCGAAGAAGTGGATCGTCTCACGACGGAAATTCTCCTTCAGATCCGGAGGGGTCTTTCCATAGATGGAGCGCTCGATTTCAATACGGTCGATGGCATCCACATCCAGCCACTGGGTGGCAAAGGTTCGAATGAATTCATCCGCACCTTTGTCTTTCACCATCCGCTCCACCTCTTGCCTCAAAACGTCCGGGTTGATCAGCTTGTTCTGAAGCGCGAGGTCCCGCAAACGGTCATCGGGAAGAGTGTTCCAAAGGAAGTAAGAAAGCCTGGCAGCAAGCTCATGAGAGTTGAGTTTCCTTTTCTCCACCGATTGGGGTTCCATCAGGAAAAGAAAATCCTGCGAAACCAAGACCAACACCAAGGTCTCTTTGAGAGCCTCTTCGAAGCTTGGGAAGTCGGGGCGAATCCTGGTGAAGAATGAAGTGAGTTTTGCAACTTCGTCCGGCCCTACTTTCCTTCGCCAGGCTTTCGGAACGAAGTTCTCGAGGATGTGCGCGACTTGTCTTGCTTCGTCGTCTGGATACTTTTCTTTGGAATCAATGAGGATATCCTGATGGGGTTTGGGTGGCCACGACTCGTAGAACGGACCTTTGAATTCCACCGACTCTACGACCAGATAAGCATGATCGGGGGCTTCGATACGGTAGGTTCGATTCTTCCCCTTCTCGTCTTTCCTCTTCTCCGTTTTGACCTCTGCGTGTTCGTTGGCGACGTTCATCACATTGATCAGAAGCCCCGGGTATTTTCCCTGGCCACGGACTGGAAGCGGGAAGTTCTCAATCCTTCCTCGGAAGACATACTCCTGCATTCCTTCTTTTGTGATGTCCAGTTCGGCCATCGTCTCTTCTTGCAGCAAGGTGTCCGGACGATACCCCACCACCACTCTCAACCTGGGTATCGGGCCCTTCTTCTCAGGCAGCTCGGCCTTCACTTTGACCCGAATTTCGAAAGGCCCCTCTTCCGGGTAGTCTTCCTTGATCCGCCCAATGAAGCGGACCTTGGGCCCCAGACGATTTCCAGAGATTTCACCTCTTTCCATCCGCACCTTGCTGGACTCCTTGAAAGTGTGATGAAACATCTCGGGTTGAGGACCAGTGACAATCACCTTGTCGAGAGCATCCCGGGCAGCGTTGATGTAGTGCTCCAATTGTTCGCCGGTCATTTGGAGCGAGCTGCCATTATTGCGAAGTCCGTCCGGCGACATCGGGTCCTCGGGGATGTCCTGAATATGATTGATGTCGAGCCCCAGAAGGTCACGCATGGTGTTCTGATACTGATCACGGGTGAGCCTGCGAAGAACCACTCGTCCGCCTTTGCTTTGATGAACTTTGTGGGCGTGGTCAATGGAGGCATTGAGCCAGTCGAGAACGACTTTGCGTTCTTCGACAGTGAGATCCTCTTCATCATCGGGAGGCATTTCACCAAGGTTGATCACCCCGCGGACATCATGCCAGGTCTCGGCGGATCTCACGTCCTTGATCAGATCAGAGGAAAGAGTATCGAGGCGAATCTTACCCTTTTGCTTTTGCTCGCCGTGACAGCCAAAGCATTTCGCCTGGAGAATGGGTCGCACCTTCTCCTCGTAGCCTTTGGGAGCGATGGGCACCTCTGGCTGGGCATCAAGAGAGCCACAAAAGAGGAAGAGAAATGGGAGGAATCTAAAGCTGGCTGGCATCTCCGACTCTCCTAACCCTTCGCTTTTCCGGGTTTGCTGTTCCCGAAAAGCGACTTCAACTCGGTCACTTTAGTCAGGACGACCCGGCCGTTTCGCTCGCTGGTATTGCCGCTTAGAGTAATCGGCGTTCCGACATGATAAGCCAGATTGAATCCGTGGAAATCCTTGAAACTCACTTCAACCCGAACCGGATCCCCGCCCTCGACATCGATGTAAAAGACCTTGGCTTCATCAAGATTGTCCGACATGCGAAGGCGACCTTGCACGGTCATTTTTCCCTGGCCAAATTTCACCCAGCTCTTGAAGGGACGTTCCTGGAATTCATCAAACTCACCCCCACCCAATCCGGGAAGCGGCGAGGTGGAATTGGCAAAAGACTCCGAATCGACTCCAAACTTTTTGAGGAGCGCGAGGTGAAGTCGTCCCAGCTCCTGATTCTTGGAATACCTCAGGTAGCGGCCCGTTTTGAGCATTCCTCCGCCCTTTCCGGCGAGGATGATGGGAACACGCTGGGCAGTGTGATTGTCGCTGTGGCCCATGCCCGAGCCAAAGAGAACGACACTGTGATCCAGCAAGGAGCCGTTCTGATCTTTGTAGGACTTCAGTTTGTTGAGGAGATAGTCGAACTTCTCCATGTGCCATAGGCTGATTTTGAGAAGAGCATCGATGTTCTCGCGACTGAAGTTCCGGAAGAAGTGCGAGAGGTAATGGTGCTGCTTCTTGATTCCGAGAAAGTCGAACACCATACGGCTGTTGCTGTTCCCGAGCATGTAGCTGATGCAACGTGTCGAGTCGGTCCACAATGCCATCGCCATGACATCAATCATCGCTTCCACCTGCTCATTGAGATTCCCGGCACTCTCGGGTCGCTTCAGTTTGGAAAAGTCCACTCCGTTCGAATCCCTGGCAGGTGCCATCTTTTCCAATCGCTTTTCGGTCTCGCGAACGACGGTGAAGTACTCATCGAGAGTCTCCTGGTCCTCGCGGCCGGCTTTCCGTTGCAAGGCCTTGGCGTCATCGCGGACCCGATCGAGCAAACTCGAGATCTTCTCGCGTTGCTTGGGATCGCGCATGGGATTTCGAAACAAGCGGTCAAAGATCAGTTGGGGATCACTCTCCCGCGGAATGCGATCACCTTTCTCGTTGTAGGAAATGTAACTGCAATCGATCTGATTGGTGAAGAGCCCTTCGGTGGTGAGCTCGAGAGAACGATGCGAAGTGTCGCCTTTGATTTTTTCGGCGATGAGCTGGTCGACTGAAGCCGACTTGCGATTGGCGTGGTGTCCCGAGAGAAAGCGCCGGGTGGAGTTGCTGTGGGAAGAGAACCCAAAGTCTCCCATGTTATCGAGAATGAGCAGGTCCTTCTTGTGTTTGGCAAAGGGCGCCATCAGGGGAGACATGCGGAAGTCACTTTCCTTTCCCCCTTCGATGTTCCAGGACGGAGGATGCACTCCGTTCGGCTTGAACAACGTGACGAAGCGAACGGGAGGTTTGGACTCACCTGCGAGATTGGCCGGAGCGGCCTTAGCGCAGTTTTCCATCAGATTGAGGAAGGGCAGCGGAACAAGGGCCCCGGTGGCCCCACGCAGGAACGTTCTGCGCTCAATGTTCCATTTGCTGCTCATCGTTCTACCAAACGTTTTTGAAAATCAGGCCATGAGCTGATCGATTGCACCTTCTTGGGACAAACGGTTCCGCTGCATGGTGAGATCGAGGTCACCGTAGTGTTTGATCGGATTGCCGTAGGCATTGAGCAAGGTGGTATACCAGTTACTCAAGGTCTTGTGTCCTTCGGTGCCATGGAATGGAAGACGAATGTAACGACCAGCGATATCGAGTTTGGAATTCCTCCCGCTCAGGATGACCATGGGGGCTTCGGTATCCGGCCCGTGGTGACCGGATCCGGTTTCAGGCATGTAAATGATGGTGGTATTGTCAAACATCGTCCCTCTCCCTTCGGGAATGGCCTTCAGTCTTGTGACCAGTGTCTTCACCTGCTTCATGTGATGTGTTTTGATGACGTCACGCATGAAGGCTGAACGCCCACCCTGGCCGTGTCCGACGGCGTGAATGTTGGTCTTCTCATCGTTCTCGGGAAGCGAAGTGATGTTCGTGCCCAAATCATCAATGGTGTAGGTCACCACATTAGTAAGCCCTGAGGCGAGGGCGGCCACGATGATGTCGGTGAAGGCCGCCTGCTTTTGCGGCAGGGTGGCATCGGGACCGCCATTGGCGTGAACCGGATCGATCTTGGGAAGGTATTTCTTGATAACGTCTCCCAGAGCAGCAACCTTGGTATTGCGGTCGCGGATCGATTGGAGTGAGTCCACCTGGTCGCTGATCTTGAGACGCTCGTCGCCATCGA
>JASFWU010000025.1:0-15109 GCA_050049035.1 Akkermansiaceae bacterium
GTCCTGACAATACGGTCGTGTCCGAGTACGAGAATTATCCGACTCAGAAGGAAGACATCAGTTTTGGAGTGTTCGGAGATTATTCCGAAAAGGGGTTTTTGCTGGAGCCATCACCCGGTGCTGCCAATCCATCGACCGGAGTGCAGGGCTTTACTTCCGACACCCGCTTCAGCGTGAGACGGGGCTTTTTTGAGGCACCCTTCAATGTTGAAGTCACCTGCGAGACACCCGGAGCCACTATCGTCACTACGTCCGATGGGACTGAGCCGACTCTCGACAACGGCCAAGTCTCTTCCTCGCCAGCCACCATTGCCATTTCGGAAACGACCGTCCTGAGAGCCGCGGCGTTTGCTCCCGATTTGGCGCCCACCAACGTGGACACGCAGACCTATCTCTTTCTATCGGATGTGAAGACGCAGGATTCCTCCCACGCCTTAGCCCGTGGTTGGCCGTCCGGCAGTGTCAACGGACAGCAGTTCAACTATGGAATGGACCCCGACATCATCAACACTCTCGGCCCCGGAGAATTTGAGGAGGCCATGACCCAGATCCCCAGCCTGTCCTTTGTCACCGACCTCGACAACTTCATCGATCCATTGACCGGCTTTTGGGTGAACGCGGAGAACCGGGGGCGTGGTTGGGAGCGCCCGCTCTCAGTGGAGCTGTTGGACCCCGCAGGAGCTGAGGGATTTCAGATCGATGCCGGTGTCCGGATGCGTGGCGGCTTCAGTCGTCAGGGATCAAATCCCAAGCACTCTTTTCGGCTCTACTTTCGCTCCGAATACGGTGACGGGAAATTGAACTACCCGCTCTTTGGTGTGAACGGAACTGATGAATTTGATTCCCTCGATTTGCGAACCAGCCAGGGAGGGGGAGGGAGCTGGCATTTTGGAGCGAGCGCGGATGCCACCTTCAACCGGGATGTCTTTGCCCGCGAAAGCCAGAGGGACATGGGACAACCTCATACCCGGAGCCAGCACTATCACCTTTATGTGAACGGACAGTACTTCGGCCTCTTCCAGTCGCAGGAACGGCTCGATAGCGATCATGCGGCGAGCTACTTCGGAGGAGGGAAAGACGACTACGATGTCATCAAGACGCGGACCAAGCCGCATCGGGTGGAAGCGTTGGATGGTGATCCCGATGCCTGGGGGCGGCTTTATGATGCCGCTGTTGCGGGGTTTTCAAACGATGCACAATACTTTGCGGTGCAGGGATTGGACATCAACGGGGAGGTTGATCCGAATGGAGACAACCTGGTCGATATTGATAATCTCATCGATTACATGATGGTCATTTTTTATACGGGGCAAACCGATGCTCCGGTGAACATCGGTGCCAACGTTCCCAAGAATTTTTATGCCATGCGCCCTCGTGATGGTTCGAACGGGTTCCGGTTTTTCATTCACGACAACGAGGACAGTCTTCGCAATGCCGGAGCGAATGTGACGGGCGACAATGGAACGGGCGCGCGCCTGACTTACTTTAATCCGAAGTGGCTTCATCAGCGACTCGATGCCCACCCGCTTTATCGCCGTCGCTTTGGTGACCGGATTCACCAACACTTTTTCAACGACGGGGCCCTGACTCCGAACCAGGTCACGAGCCGCTTTCTCGCGACTGCAAATGCCATTGAGAAAGCGGTGATCGGTGAATCAGCGCGATGGGGGGATTTTCAACGAGGCACCCCCTACGATCAGGCGACCTGGCAGGGTGCGGTTGACCGGACCACCGACCAGTTTTTCCCGGGCCGAAGCAACACCGTCCTTTCCCAGCTGCGGAGCCGGAATCTTTATCCCGATGTGACCGCTCCGTCCTTCAATCAACATGGCGGCCAGGTTTCGGAGGGCTTTCCTCTGTCGATCGAGGCACCGGCCGGGGAGATTTATTATACGATCGACGGCAGTGACCCGGCTGATTCCGGAGGGATTCTTTGGAGCGATGACTCCATCCTTGAGCCTCTTGTTCCCGCGCAATCACCGGACTGGCGCTATCTCGTGACCGCGGTTCCTTTTAGCGACAGCGAAGTCGTGGAAGGTCATCCGGGATACGGCCCGACTGATTGGAAACATCCGTCGTTTGCCGATGGCACCTGGTCGACGGGAACCGCTCCACTGGGATACGGCGGGGTGGGCAGTCCCAGTTGGACGACGCAAATCAGCGATGGCGGGACCTTCCCGCGCAACCGGACGACCTATCTCCGCAAGTCCTTTCAGGTTGCCGGTGCGACAAACTACACTGAACTTCAAATCAACATTCGTCGTGATGATGGAGCCATCGTGTATCTCAACGGAAGGGAGATCGCGCGAAGCAACATGCCTGCCGGAAATGTGGCCTACGCGGACACCGCTTCCTCGGGAGCTACTGGAAGCGGTGAGACCGCCTACTTTGGTGAGACTTTCATGCTTACCCCCGGCATTCTGGTGGAAGGAGAAAACATGCTGGCGGTTGAGATTCACCAGGAGGGTGACAGCAGTAGCGACCTAGTCATCGATGTCGAATTGCTGGGCCTCAACGTCAATGGTGGCGGGTTACAGATCAATGCCAACACGCGCGTGAAGTCGCGGGCCCTTTCTGGTGGTGAATGGTCCGCGTTAAACGAAGCGGAGTTTTTTGTCACCGAGCCGGCTTCCGCTCAAAATCTGGTGGTCAGCGAAATTTACTACAATCCTCCCGGCGCTGATGAGGATACCGAATACCTTGAGCTCCTGAACGTCTCGGAGAGCGACTCGATTCATCTCGATGGCCTGGGCTTCATCGATGGAATCACGTTCAACTTTCCGCCCGGCATTGTCATGGCACCCGGAGAGCGAGTTCTTATCGTCAACAATCTCCCAGCCTTCGAGGCGGCCTTTGGTAATGGTCTGCCTGTGGTGGGTGAGTATGAGGGGAATCTTTCTAACGGGGGCGAAGAGCTTGCTCTCGGAGATCTCTTTTCCTTTTCGTTTGGTGATGGTGCACCTTGGTCCGAGCTGGCGGATGGCGATGGTCGTAGTCTCGTCTTTGTGGGTGGAGATCCCGGCGAGCCCGGCTCGTGGAGAGCGAGTGTTTCTGATGGAGGGTCGCCCGGAGGTTCGGACGCTACTGTTTTTTCGGGTGGGGATTTTCGTGACTATGCCTTTGGTGAATCCCGTCCTGTTCTCGAAAGCAATGGTCGTTTCTCATTCGCCCGAAATCTCGGGGCCGATGATGTGACTTACGTCGTTGAATCCTCCACCGATTTGAATTCGTGGCAACCGGCGGAAGATTGGCAGGTGGTAGGCGAGTCGGCTCTCGATGGTCCTTATGTTTCGGTTCAGCTCGAACGCACTTTCGGAGAAGAACGGGAATTCCTGCGGGTCAGAGCTGAGATCGGGTCACCTTGATTTTTTCGTATTCCTGGGTCTTCAAAAAAGGAAACCGTAAGGGAGGGTTTTCATTTCAGGCTCTTGTAATGAGCCACCGCTTTTTCCATGGCCTCGCGAACGGCGATCTGGGGGTTGCGGCTGTTGGGCTTGAGATCCCAGCTGTCGAGGGCCAGGCAACGTTCGAACTGCCGGACCAAGGGGCCCGCGTCCTTGCCAAGTTCTTCGGCCGTTTTGACAAGCCCGGGCTGCCAACGGTTTCCGGTGATGAGCCAGTTGGCGTGTTGGTTGCCACCGGGTTCCCAGTCGGCCAGATACTTCGCCAGTTGGGAGGCGATCTTGCGGTAGGGAGGATTCTTGAAATCCGCAATGATCATCATGGTGCGATGGGCTGCCTCCTGCCTCGCTGCGAAGGGCTCGTAGCCTGCTTCAAAGAGCGAGTCGTGAAGGCCGGATGAAATGTCTAGGACGTAGCGCGCCACCGTTTCTTCATCGAGCTCCACCCGCTCCCGACGGACCAGGTGTTCAATGCCGCCGTTCATGGAGCTTCGTTCGAAAACCGAGATGGAACGGTTGTAGCGCGCGGCCAGTTCAAGAAACTCCGGACCAGTGATGTCCTTGCCGAGACCAATGAGCGCCCAGTAGGAACTATCGCGCAGATACCATTGCTCGTGCTTGCCGAAGCGATCGATGTGCGGGCGATTGCGTCGGATGTCGGCAGGCAGGGCGGCCCGAAGAGCACCGAAGGCTCCATCGATTTCCCACCACGGTGAGTTCGCATCGGCCAGGGTTTTCTCGATCGCAGTGATGAAGCGTTTCGAAACAATCTCTTTTGAAATCTTGGGCGCCGTTCCCCGGCTCCAGTGATGGTATTGCGAGATGGCATCAAAGCCCGCGCGACGGACGCGTGGATCGGCGTGTTTGAGGGCCTCGTCAATCGCGGCGTAGGCCTCCTCCGAGTTCATCGCTCCAAGTTTCCAGGCCGCTCTTGTCCGGATGTAGGGATTAAAGTGTCGCAAGAGCCGGGCCAGGGTGGCGGCATCCGTTGGTTCGTTGGACTCAACCAAGCCCTGGGCCTTATGGCCGAGCATGGTGTCTTCGCCAAAGCCCTCGGCATGTGCGCTTGAAAGAAACACGGGATCAGCAGCCACACCCCACGGGATCTTCTTAAGGGGAGGAGTGGGCTTGCTGTGTTTGCTGCGGGGAGCCCCGGTGATGCGAAGGCTGCGCATGGGAGCGGTGTAAGTGAGACCCAGTCCGCGACCCCAAGCTTCACCGGTGTAGCGCTTTTCGCCCGGAGGAGAAGGAAGCATGCTGAAGCCACCTTCGGGGAGGCGACAAAGATCGTAATACCATGCCAGTTGACGGTTGTGGTTTCGACGACGGGCCACCGCCATTTCGGTATCGGGCAGGTGGGACAAGGCGATTCCCCGCCAGAGGACGTTGAATCCTCCGCCGGTATGCCCGGCTTCAAAGCTGGCGTAAGAGTCCGCCACCATCATGGCAAGGTGTTGGGCCGCGGCCTGGTAAACTTCGCCATCGAGCAGGCTCATCGCACAGGCGATCGCCGCATTGCGACCGTTGGTGTCGGGATAAATCTCAGCGCGGTGATCGCCGTAGGGGATGCTGCCGTGCCCGATCGTGCGGTAGAAAAAGACGAGTGATTTTTGCCACGCTTCCTCGTGCACCGTGATGCCGCATTCCCGGGCCAGCGTCATACCGAGGAAAAGAGTGACGCCTGCCGAGTTCATCAGGCCGCTTTGCACGTAGCCCACACTGACTCCGGAAAAGCCGTGACCCCACGCTCCCGCGGACTGTCCTTTCGCTGCTTTCTCGCAGGCGATCTTCACGGCCGGGAGAACAAACTCCTTACCGGTCCGGATGTAATACTCGCAGAGGAAAATCAAATGATAGCCCAGATGCCACGTGCTGCCGGAGGGATTCTTTTCGACCGAGGCACTCAAGACCTGCGCGTATCGCAGAAGGGATTCGTCATAGGCCGGGTTGCCGGTGGAGAGCAGGAAAAGAGCTCCCATCACTTCGTTCAAGCCACCACCTTTTCCGATCCAACCATCCTTGGTTTGGATCCCGTTCATGTGCCGGATATGAGCGGCGATGATCGCAGCCGACTTCTTGCAGCCCTTGGGCCAGTCGACGGCATATTCACCCAAAACAGGAACTGTCACCACTGCCTCGATGACCTTGTCGCCCCGCTTGATTTGAAGCTTCAGCTGTCCGGTCTTGGCTTCCGCCTCGGTCAGAGCGGTTCCGAGAGGAACCCTTGGATCGGGTCCTTCGATCGCCCGACCGTTGGCGGAAAGTACGAGATCACCTTTCTCCAATTGTCCTGCGGCGGGAGAGCCTTCCTTGATCTGATCAACGATCATTTTGAGACCCGGATCGATTCGAACCGATGCTCCGGTCACCCCAACCTGAAAAGCCGGATACGGCCTCTTGTCGCCGACCTTCCCCGAGCCCGCGAGAGTGCTTTGCGGTAGAAACAGGATCGCAAAAAATGAGAGAGTGAGAAGGCAACTGGTTTTCATGTGTTGAGAGATTGGTGGTGAAAAATGACGGCGCTCCGAAGAGCGCCGCTTTGAGTCGAAGGAGATAGAATTGTTGGTTTACTTGTCGAGCTTGACGGCTGCTTCCCCGAAAGCGACTCCTTTGAGGAAGTAGGTCTTGCCGGACCCGAGGTAATGGTAGGGACGGTCGTTGCCGACGGTGATCCACTTGGCCATGCCTTCCTTGCCCTTCTTCCAGACGCCGTCCTTGAACATCTGCAGGGCGACCTTGTCCTGATACTCGGCGGTGGGGACAAAAACCACCGTTCCTTTGAACTCGGGAAGCTTGGCAATATTGGCCTGGGCGGTCTGGAAGTCACCGCGGCCTTCGACGCCTCCGGTGCTGAGTTCGCCGATCACGACGGGGAGGTTGGGCGCGTTAAGATCCTTGCGAAGGTCCTTGATCAGGATGGAAGTCCACTTGGTGTAATCGGCATACTTGGTTTCACGATACTCACCGCGCACCATATCGTTGAAGCCCTGGTGCCAGACGAAGCCGGCCAGTTCAGGTTTGTGACCCTTCAGGGCGGGGAACTTGTTTTCAAAGTCACCCAGCTCTTCTTTCACGTGAGCGAGCATCTTGCGGTAATACTCACCGAAGGTTCCCTTGAGTTCTTCCATCGTGGGAACCGGTCTGGGTTTGCGGGTCTTTTTGCCTTCCGCTTCTTTCTTTTTATTGGCTTCGATGGTGGCGTCGTATCTCGCCTGCATGTCAGCCAACATTTTCTTGAATTCGGCATCGCTCGGCATGGCGCTCGGCGGGCGGAAGGGTTGGTAGACACTTTTGCCGCCCCAAGCGGTTTTGATGATCAGCACCGGCTCGTCATAGGCCTCACCGACGGCATGACCGAAGCCAAACTCCGGTCCGATGGAGTTTTCGCCCTTGGTTCCGAAGTCCGCGGTGAGCGGGCCGTGTTTGGCACCACCACTTTTGGAAGGATAGGTGATGAAAACATCATCACGCTTCGCCCATCCGTCGCCGTCCTTTACGATCTTGTACCAAGGCTTGATCTGAGGGTCGTCTTTATACGTGTCGAGGTGTCCGGCAAGACCCTTGCCTTCCATGTTGGATTGACCGGCAAGGATGAAGACCTTGACGGTTTTTGCCATGGAGGTGGCCGGAAGAGCCACCGCGAGAACGGATGTGAGTAGAGTGAGTTTTTGTTTCATGGAGATGGATTGGGCCAACACTACGGTCCCAGTCCTCCTTTCTCTCTCAAGAAACTCGCGATTCAGGCCTTGATCGCGCCGATCTCGCCGGTGCTGTCGGCGAAGCGCTTCGTGTCGACGCCCATCATGCGGGCCTGGGTGAGCCAGAGGTTGGCGAGAGGAGTGCCTTCGGGCATGTTGATATGCTGGCCTGACTTCACTTGCTTGCCACCGCCTGCCATGATGATCGGAAGGTCGTTGTATTGGTGGGTCGAACCGTCACCAAGTCCCGAGCCATAGGTGAAGAGGGTGTTGTCCAAAAGCGTCGAGCCATCGGCTTCCACCACCTTGTCCATTTTCTCCAGAAGATAGACATACTGCTCCATGTGGAAGCGGTCCACTTTGAGCAACTGGTTGATCATCTTGGTTTGGTTGTGCGACATGCCATGATGGCTCATCGGCTTGTCAAAGAGCCCGTCGAAAAGGTAAGGGGTATCCCAACGTTCCGGTCCCACCATGAAGGTGGCCACGTTGGTTAGTCCCGACTGCAAAGCTGCCACCATGAGGTCGCCCATGAGCCTGATGTAGTCGCCGCGCGGCAGGTAGGCTTCGGGTGGTTCCTCGAAGGACACTTTGGCGAGCTCGCCCTTCATCGCTTCCAGCCGGTCCATTTGTTTTTCGATGGCGCGGATCGACTCGAAATACTCCCCGAACTTCTGTCCGTCGGCGTATCCGAGTTCTTTCTTCATCGAGCGGGCATCTTCGAGAACGAGGTCGGTGACGTCGCGGTTTTGCTCGATCTCGCTGGTGGAAAACAGACGGCGATACATCTTGCGCGGATCGCGGATCGAGGGAGCGAGGTGGCCCGTGCCGTACCAAGAGATGTTGTCGAAGTAGATCGATTCCTTGTTGTCCTTGTGGCTGTTGCAGCTGAACTCGAGAGTCGCGAAAGGCGTCTTCTGGCCCACCTTGTCCGCGACAAGATGGTCGAGCGTCCGGTCGAGTGGCCAGGCCGTGCCTTCGATGGTGTAGGGCGGGGCGCTGCTGAGATAACATGACGCGCACTGGGCGTGGACATCGGTGCCCTGTTGGAAAGTGCGGTCCATCCCGGTGATCAGGTTGATCTTGGACTTGAGACCATCCAGCGGCTCCATCGTGGGCGTGAGTTTGTCGAGCGTGCGGACCTTGAAATGCGGGTCCTGCTTGTCGAGCGATCGCGCCACGTTTCCAAGGTTCCCTTTGGGAATGGTGCCGTTGGCTTCGCCCGGGAAAAATCCACGACGTACCACGCCGATGGGAACGTAGAAGTGAGCCATCCGTTTGGCCACGCCGCTCGCGAGGGTTTGTTTGCCCAGGCTTTCCATCCAGGGAAGAGCCAGGGCGGCGCCACTCAGGCTTCTCAGGAATCCGCGTCGTGAAGTCATGATGATCTCTTATTCGGGTTGGTGTTTCGCTTTGGCAAGAAAAGGTTCGCTCAGAATAATTGCGCGCATCACCTCTTTCATCCGGTAATCGTTGGCGGCGGTCTCCTCGACAATTTGATTCAGGGCCAGTTCGTCGGCCGGACCGAGTTCGCGGCCAAGGGAAAAGGCCATGAGATGTCCGGCGAGGGCGCGCACAAAGCGTTCCTTCTCTGAGAGGATGGCGTCCTTGAATTCGATCACGTTGGTGAACTTGTGCTTGCGCAAAAGAGTGCCCTGCATGTCGACCTTGCGCTTGTTCTCGTAAGTCTCGCGCCATTGTCCGATGGCATTGAAATTCTCGAGGGCAAACCCGAGGGGGTCGATTTGCTCGTGGCATCCCCGGCAGTCGGCCCGCTCGCGGTGCATCGACAAACGCTCACGCAAGGTCAGGTGCTCTTCGCCTTCCTTCGGCTTTTCGCCCAAGGCCGGGACATCGGCGGGAGGAGGCTCGGGCGGGTTGTTGAAAATGACCGCAGCCAGCCAGGCTCCCCGGGTGATGGGTTGGGTGCGTTCAGGTCCCGAGGTCATCGTCATCACGGCGGTGTTGGTGATGACTCCTCCGGTGCGACGGTCGGTGATGGGAATGCGGTGGAAGTCCAACACGGTCACTTGCCCGCGCCGCTTTTTCCCCGGTGTGCCAAGCTTGCCGTAAGCGTCCTCGAGATGGCCCGAACGCCACGAGAAACTGGCATCGATAAATTCCATCACCGACAGGTTTTCCACCAACACCGTTTCAAAAAGGAGCAGAGGCTCGACCATCATGTGCATGCTGTCGCGATACTTCGAGAAGTAGAATTGCGGGAACTTCTTGGGATCGGGGACCGAGGAAATGATGCGGTCCAGCTGCAACCATTGCGAGGGGAAGGAGTCACAGAAGCGCTTCAACTTCCGGTCCTTCATCATGCGGGTGAACTGCTGTTGCAACACGTCCTCTTTTAAAAGCTCACCCGACTTTCCGAGCCGCAGGAGCTCTTCGTCAGGCAGGCTGCCCCACAGAAAAAAGGAAAGACGCGAGGCCAGTTCGAGGCCATCGACCGTACCGTCGCCCTTCGAATTGTCGTAAAGATAAAGAAAGCGCGGAGAGGAAATGATGGCCGCGGAAACCGCCTTCATCGCGGTGGGGAAGTCCTTTCCCTGTTTGAGCAGCCGGTCAAAGTAACGGGCGTAGCGTTCCACCGTGGACTTGTCGGAGCGACCGCGGAAGGCCTTGTCGATGAAACCCGTCAAGCGCTCCCGGGCAATCACTTGCGGTGGTCTTTTCTCACGGGGCGGGAGAATGAAGAAGGACTTCCAGATTCCCACGCGCCTTGGTCCGAAATCCGGGCTTCCGGTGATCGACTGTCCCAGCGTCAAAAACGATTCCATGAGGAGGGGAGACATCGAGAGGTGGTCTGCTCGTGTATCGAAGCCATGCTCGGCACGCAGGTCCTGCGGAAAGGCCGCGACGTTCGCGAGGCGGGGTTCGATCAATTGTGATTTTCCGAGCGGACGGTTTCCCACCTTGACGAGGTTGCCCATCTTGCCGGTCGCGGGTTTGAAGTAGCCGCCGTGATCGCGGACGATTCGTTCCGGGAGGCTGTAAACGGTGCAACGCAGCTGGAAGAGATCCTGCACCGCGTTGTGATACTGGAAACGATTCATCCGGCGGATTGGCGTGACCGGATAGGTTTTCTCCTTGGAAAGCACACTCTCCCGGAGCGCCTGGAGGTCGGCGAGGAGTTGCTTGCGTTCTTGTTCCTTGAGCTGCGGTTCGTCTTCGGGCGGCATTTCCTCAAAGTCGATGACATCGATCAATTCCTGAAGCAGGTCCGGGTCTTTCTTCAGGTGATCGAGGTCATTGATTTCCAGCAGGTTGACCTTGCCCTTTACCTTGCCGTCTTTGCCATGGCATTGGATGCAGCTCTTTTGAAAAACCCCGAGCACATCGGCACGACAAGGCTTCACGGTCATCCCGAAGCAAAGAAGAAGGGCAAAAGCCGCCAAGCGCATCGCAAGAATACTACCCGACAAGCAGGTTCCTTGCATGCCGGAATTCGATCGCGAAATTCCTAGCGCCGGAGGACGGGCTCCAGCCAGAGCCCCCAGTCGGAACCCGGTCCGTCCCGGGTTGGATCGACGATGAGTTCGAGCGTTTTCACGCCCTCCACCTTGACCGAATAACTGACTGGCTGGCCGCTCTTCACCGTCTTTGATTTCCAGAGGGTTTTGCCGTCTCCCTTGATTTCGAAGACGACCGAACCGGCTTTCGATGAAGGCAGCCCCGCCTTGCCTGTCAGCGTCTTCCATTTGCCTCCCAGGTCATATTGATGTCGGGCCGGGGCGTGGGCATAGATTCCCGTTCTAAAAAGCTGGCCCGACGACTCGAGAAGGAATGGTGGTTCTGGGAGGAAGTTATAGGCCGGTCGACGCCAGCCCACTTTGGCCGCCGAGGCTTTGAAAGCAGTCAACGGACTCTCGGTCATTTTTTCATCAGCAGACGCAGGTGGTGCGGTGGCCTTGCGTCCACGCTCGAGAATGTTCGCGGTGATTTCGCGCAACAGGGGATCCTTGAGGTGACGTGTTTCCGACATCGCGGTCTCGCGGTCGTTCTTGCTGAGAGCATCAATGAACGGCGTGAGTGTGGCGAGGGTTTCAAAAGTGCTGAGATCCGGACGGCCGTCTCTCTTGACCTTGTAAGGATACTTGAACTTGGTCTGGGAAAGCCATCCGCCGGTCGAGCCGTTGACGTGAAGCGGGATCAAACGAAGCTCGCCTGCTTTCCCCGGTGCAAGGGCATCGCAAGACAGTGAGAAATTTCCGTCCGCATCCGGGACGGCGGTGGCGGTGGTGGCGTTGTAATCCGATCCGCCTTCGGGATCGAAATAAGCGACCACGGCATAGACCGGAGGGCTGGCCTTCAACTTGCCCGAGACCTTGATCGCCTTGCCTTCAGTGGTGAGTTTGAGGTCCGTCAGCTCGGCCTTCACGGGGAGATTGAAACCCTTGACCGATCCCGAGAACTGCGGGTGAGAGGCGAGACGGAGGGCGTGGGCCAGGGTGAGAAAGGAACCCTTGCCTTCATTGCGCAATTCATCGCCGTAGGTTCGATTCCCCGAACCCATGAGCGCGGTGCCGAGGACCGCTTCGTCGGGACGTTGACGGCAATGGGGAAGCCCGAGGGCGTGACCCAGTTCATGGGCGATCCCGCCGATGAAAATCGAGTTGTGCTTGCCCAATGAGATCCGTCCATATTGTCCGTCCCGCATCAGAGGTTCCTTCAGCGGAAGGTTCAAGGTGTCGAGCTCCGGAGAGTCGAGCTGCCAGGCCGTGCCGCGTTGGAAGGTGCCGCCGGCGTAGTAGGGGGACTGGTGGGTGAACACCAATTTCTTGGCATCCCACTTCGCAAGGTTACAGAAAATCACCACCGTTTCGCGGTCCGCCTCGATGCCCTTTTCCCGAAGGACCGGAACACATTCCTTGCGGATCTCGTTGCCCGATGACATTCCGTAGGCTGCTTCCGGCTTCTGTCCTTCGATGAGGTGGACCTTCAATTTCTTCCCGTCCATTGGCAGATTGATCGAACGGGGGCCGAAGCCGAGGCGGTCCATCTCACGGGCATAGAAGTCGCGGATGTTCGTCATGATGCGAGTCAGACGTTCTTCGTACTTCTCCGGTGCGGGGCGACCTTTTGGGGTCCAGAGAACGAAATGCAGAACACGTTCCGCTTTTTCGGGATTCTTCGCGTGCCAGCCGTTGAGAATCTTCAAAGCGGCCTTGGCTTTTTCAGGTTCACCGGGAACCTGGGCACGCAACAAAGAGACGGAAAGAAGGAGCAGGGTGAGAATTTTCATCTGCAGTGATGTGAAACTTTGGAATGAGTCTTAGCTCCTCCGGGCCTGGCGTCCTTCGTCGATGAGATTCCAGAAATGCTTCGACTCCGCGAGAGCTTCGTCCTCGCCCATCGGCAGTTTGGAACGAAAGAGGAAATCCGAGAAGGTGCCGCGGTGGAGAACCCGGTGGACCACGACCTGATCGTCGACCACTTCGAAGTAAAAACGCCATTCCTGCGAACGGAAACGATAGAGGGTCTTGCCGTCGCGCTCGATGCGCCCAAAGCGTTCGTCGTCGAGGTGCTCCAGATCATCCTGGGTGACCTTGAACTCATCGAGCAGGGCCAGTTGTTCCAGAGTGTCCAACTGCGAGATCTCGGCCGCACTGATTTCGTTGAAGACGATTTGTAGCACGGGCCGAGCATAGGCAAAAATCGCCGCCGGGCAAACTTCGCGAAACAAAAGCGTGACGACTGTTATTTTGAACAGTATTTCTAACGTCATGATTTCAAAGGTCTACAGCGCAGCGCTTCGCGGAGTGGAAGCGGTCGAGGTTGAGGTGGAGGTTTCCGCGCGGGAAGCCGATGGCGGAAACGCCGGACGCATCAATATCGTCGGCCTGCCCGACGCCGCTGTGCGTGAATCGGGCGACCGGGTCACCACCGCCATTCTCGCCTCGGCCTTCAACTACGTCTATGGCGTCCATACCGTGAACCTTGCCCCGGCCGATCTCAAAAAAGAGGGACCTTCTTTCGACCTTCCCATCGCCCTCGCCATGATTGCCTGCGAACAGGAAGAGGAATTGCCCCACGCCCGTGACCTCATGATCGTGGGAGAGCTGGCGCTCGATGGAACCTTGCGGCCGGTCAAGGGAGCCCTGTCCATTGCCCTTGGCGCCCGTGCCGCCGGTCGAAAACGTCTTCTCCTTCCCGAACAAAATGCCCGCGAAGCCGCGATGGTTACCGGCATTGAAGTCTACGGTCTTAAGTCACTTCACGAGGCCTGGAATTTCATTACCGGAAAAGATGCCACCCGGGCACCCGAACCCCGGCCCGCCATCGTGCAGTCAAATGATCGCGACCTCGGTCCGGATCTCGATGAGGTCAAAGGACAACACAACGTCAAACGCGCTCTCGAAATCGCGGCCGCCGGTGGTCACAACATTTTGATGGTCGGCCCTCCCGGAACCGGGAAGTCCATGCTCGCCAAACGCATGCCTTCCATCATGCCCGACATCACCGAGGAGGAAGCCATTGAAACAACCCGCATTCATTCCATTGCCGGGCTGCTCGATGCCCGCGAAGGGCTCGTCGCCGGGCGACCCTTTCGCTCGCCTCACCACACCATCTCGGATGTCGGCTTGCTCGGCGGTGGCACCAATCCGGGGCCCGGAGAAATCTCCCTCGCCCACAACGGCGTGCTCTTTCTTGATGAACTTCCGGAATACCGACGCTCCACTCTTGAAGTTCTTCGCCAACCACTCGAAGACGGCGAGGTCACCATTTCACGTGCTGCCGGGACCTTGAAATTTCAAACCCGCTTCCTGCTGGTTGCGGCCATGAATCCCTGCCCCTGTGGATTCCTCGGTGATCCCGTCCGCCAGTGTCGCTGCAATCCCCGTCAGATCGAATCCTATCGCGCCAAGATCTCCGGTCCGCTATTGGATCGCATCGACCTTCATGTCGAAGTGCCGCTCATCGATTACAAGCAGCTTTCATCCGACGAGCAAAGCGAGTCATCCGCCACGGTCCGTCGCCGCGTGGTGAAATGCCGGAACGTTCAGCGAAAGCGTTTCGACAAGACACCCGGTCTTCGCACCAACTCCGGAATGGGTCCCAAGGTGATGCGGGAACACTGCCGCGTTTCTCCCGAGTGCTCGATGCTTTTGGAGCAGGCGATGGAGCAACTCAATTTCTCAGCCCGCGCCCATGACCGCATTCTCAAGGTGTCCCGCACCATTGCCGACCTTGCCGGTGCCGAAGAGCTGCAAGCCGACCATGTTCTCGAGGCCATTCAATACCGCTCGCTCGATCGAAAGCTGAGCTTTGCGTGAGACTTGATTCGAGCATCCGGCACGGCTTTTTTCCAGTCGCGGGCTGATTTACACACTCTTTACCCAACAATTCCCTCCCATAGGCGTCTATAGGGGTGATGCAAGCAACGCGAGTCAGCCCGATGCAACGAATTGAGATGGTGGTGTTCTACCTCGTCCTCTTCGCGGGGACTGCTCTCATCGTTTGGGAAAGCCGCGATTACTTTCTCCCTGATCGCATTCATGGCTTCATCATGGAGCGGCTCGATCTCGCCGCGGAAGACTGGTGGCGATACGCCCTCATTGCTCATGTCGCGAGCGGGCTGATCTGCCTCGTCTCGAGCCTTCTGCAATACTCCAAACTCCTCCTTAAACGCGCGCCTTCGATCCACCGAAACCTCGGGCGCATCTACGCGCTCAGCATTGTCATGGCGGTTTTCCCGACTGGAGTGGCCCTCGCTTTCGTGGCCAAAGGTGGAGTCTCCGGCACCGTCGGTTTCCTCGTCCTTTCTTTCGCGACCCTCTTCTCCCTCATCTTCGGGATGGTCGCGATCTACCGCAAAAACCTCCGTTCCCACCAGGAATGGATCAGCCGGTCCTTCGCCCTCGTGACCACTGCGATCACCTTCCGGGCCCTTCAGCTCGCCCTCATCCAGTTCCCCTTGGAATACGATTTCATCTACCAGTTCGCCCTCTGGGCCAGCATCGGGATCAACCTGGCCCTTTGTGAATACTATCTCCTGAAAAA
>JASFWU010000026.1:0-15049 GCA_050049035.1 Akkermansiaceae bacterium
CACTCCATTCAGCGAAACCATTTCCTCCACCGATCCCGGCGCCACCCTGATCTACACCACAGATGGCTCGGTTCCAGGTCCATCCAATGGCACCCAGGTCCCGGCTCCCGATGCTTTCACCCCGGCCTCCCTCGTCCTTCCGATCACCACCACCACGGTTTTGCGGGTGATCGCGACCCGCAACAACTCCCTGCCCACCAACGTCGATACCCAGACCTATCTTTTCCCGGGTGATGTCCTGTCGCAAAGTGGTGAAGGACTGCCCGCTCCATCAAATGGAACTTCAACCTGGGACTATGTGATGGACTCAAACATCGTGAACGATCCCCGCTATCCGGATCTGGCTGACGACCTGAAAGCCCTGCCCACCCTATCCATTTCACTTCCAGCCGGAGATCTCTGGGGACAAGACGGGATCTACGCCAATCCCACCCAATCCGGTCCTGACTGGGAGCGGGCCTGCTCGGTTGAATATCTCCTCCCGGACGGCTCACAAGGATTCCAGGAAGATGCGGGCATTCGGATTCATGGGGCCGGCTCGCGCTTTCGACCAGCCGGCAAGAAGTCCCTGCGCGTTTCTTTCCGGTCGCAATACGGCGCCTCAAAGCTGGACTACAACCTTTTTGGAGAACGGAGCGCCGACCAGCTCGACCACATTGTTCTTCGCGGCGCCTACTTCGATTCATGGTCGGTCCACCCGTCCGGCATCGGAACGGAATACATCGGACGTCGCAACTCCTTGCTTCTTCGCGATGAATTCGGACGTCAAACACATCAGGACATGGGAGCATACCCGGTTGTCCAAGGTAACTGGGCACACCTTTACTTCAACGGAATCTACTGGGGTCTCTTCAATCTCCACGAACGCATCGACCAGCATTTTGCCGAGGACCGTTTCGGAAATGACGATTCGGAGTACGACGTTCTCAAGCAACGGCCACGGGGACAATCCAATGGCTCTCCGCCCGAGGTGGTGACCGGAGATCTGACAGCCTGGAACACCCTTCTCGCCACCCTGAACGGGAACATTGCCAGCCCGGCTGTCTACCAATCGGTCCGCGAGCAACTCGATGTCGATGCCTTTATAGATTACCTCATTCTCAACTTCTGGGGCGCCAACCTCGATTGGCCTCACAACAACTGGTATGCCATCCGCCATCGCCCGTCCAACGGTCGCTTCACCTTTGTTTCATGGGACGTCGAAAACTTCATCTTTGAAACCACCCGCAACGCTCCCACCAACACGAACGTCAACAACTCACCGGGCATCATCTGGGATCGACTTCGTCGTAACCAGGAGTTCCTTGTCGCCTTTGCCGACCGGGTCCAGTTCCACTGCTTTAACAACGGTGCGCTGACCCCTTCTGCAAACATCTCCCGCTTTGAGAACATCACCAATCTGATCCGCCCCGCAATGAATACCGAAGCGGCCCGTTGGGGAGACACCAGAGAGGAACCGCCACTCAACACGATCGACCACTTCGACCCCGCGGTGGCTCAAAAAATCAACACCTACTTTCCCGCACGGACCGAATTCTTCGTGAACCAACTTCGCTCCGAGAACCTCTTTCCGGACCTCGACGCTCCGCAGTTTTTGCCAGAAGGCGGACAGGTTACTCCGGGATCAATCATCAACCTTAACAACACCAACGGCCCGGGTTCAGTTTACTACACTACGGATGGTTCGGACCCACGGCTCACAGGCGGCTCTGTGAATCCATCGGCCGTTCAAGGCAACAATCTCATGATCAACTCATCCCTGGATCTGAATGCGCGAGTTCGGCTCGACGACGGGACGTGGTCAGCTCTTTCGACCGCGGAATTCATCACCGGAACCACTCCCTTGCCAGGGCAGCTGGTCATCAGCGAGATCCACTACCATCCCACTTCCCCGACTCCATCGGAAGTATCCGCCGGCTTTACCGATCAGGATGATTTCGAGTTCATCGAAATCAGCAATACCTCTTCTTCCGCAATCGACCTCACCGGGCTGGCTTTCACGGCGGGAATCCAATTTGACTTCAACACCCTTGATCCATCGAACCGGTTGCTGCCAGCCAACGGGAGACTACTCCTTGCCCGCGATTCCGACGCCATCACCTTTCGCTACGGGCCGGCGATCACTCCATTGGGGGTCTACGAGGGATCGCTCGCAAACTCCGGAGACACGCTCGGCCTCTTCCTGAATGGCGAACCGTATCTGGTCTTCACCTACAACGACAACCTTCCCTGGCCTCCATCTCCCGACGGCGACGGTCCCTCGCTTGTCCTGACCTGCTCTGAAGCGGGAATCGATCACTCGAACCCGCTCAATTGGCAGGCTTCTCCGGCAGCCGCTGGATCGCCTCTTTCCGGTGATACCACCAGATTCGCGGGCGATCCTTCCGGAGACGACAACCAGGACGGCATCAACAACCTCTTGCAGTTTGCCTTCAGTCCGGACTCTTCCCGTCCCCCTTCTCCCATCGTGACTTTTGATAACATCCACCCAGTTTTCACTTTCCAAAGAAATCTCACGGCCTGCCTTGGATTCACCGTGCAATACTCCACCGATCTTCAAAGCTGGACCCCACTGGATGCGTCCTCCCTCGAAGAGATCACCGCAAACGGACCAGGCCGGGCCCTCTATTCCTACCGCTCACCCGTCACAATTGAAGAGAGTCCGGTTCAGTTCTTTCGGATTCTTCTGTCGGCCCCATGACATTCATCAGGCTTTCCCTTCCACCGAAAAAAACCCGCCGTGACCTGAATCACGACGGGTTTGTTTGGATTGCCTTTGAAAATGACACCCTGGTTACGGTTGCTCCTCGAGGCGGAAGAAGAGCTTTCCGGGGATACGGCCGCTAACATCAATCTCGACGCGACCAACTCCGTTCTCATCGGTAGCACCGGTCGTTCCGTTCGCGGGAAACTCGGTGACTCCAAAACCATCCAGCGTTGTGGAACTTGTCACCTGGTAATCAGCAAGCGGAGTTCCCTCGAACTCGATGAAGAAGGTGTTGGCATTCGCGAAGCCCGACCGGGTGACCCGCAGGTCACGGGCAAACTCGGAGGCGTCCGGAGCAACCGCTTCGTTATGCAGGCGGATGTAATCAACTTCCCAGTCACCACTGAGATCAGCAGCGAAGTCTCCGAGGAGAAACCCTCCTCCCGTGTAGATGGAAGCTTCCGAACCGGCGATTCCTCCCCCTGCGTCCGTATTATTCCCGTAAACCAAAACTCCGTCCCGCCACACCCAATACCGCTGATCCGATTCAACGAAAGCAATACGGTAAACGTGAAGCGTATCTGTGTTACTTCCGGTGGCAACCACCTCATTGCCGGTGCCAGTGGAAAGGTCCGATTCATTGATATTGAGTCGAAGGGCATCCTGCCCGTTGGGATTCAGAAACACCCCGAACCCTCCCAGATCAAACCCGGGAACAGCGATCGAGCCCTCGACCAAACGAACGGCCACCTCGATCGTGAAGTCTCCTACGATCGACTCACGCAGGATACTCCCGGTGAAGTCTGTGCGGAAGAGAGCCTCAGGCACTGCCGCGAGTTGGTTCGAAGTCGCCAGCCCTCCGGCATAGGTTTGAGGAATCACGAGAGTCCGATCGACTCCAGTGGCTGCTGCTGAAGTGGCAAACCAATCATTCGCACTTCCAGCAAGATCAAGGTCCTGGGTGCTCGGATTGACATCCATCTCATACTGATAGTCGAAAGAAGTCGAAGCGAGCGTCACCGGAACCCCGGTGAATGGAGGGGTTGTCACCGAAGCCGTTTCAGGAGACCAGGCCGCACCGGCGCTGTTCTCAACAAAGGCCCGGTAAAAGTAGGTTGTTCCTCCCTCGAGTTGCTCAACGACTTGCGAAAACGCTCCGGACTCGTTCCCTACGAAAAGGAATCCGTCCCAAGCTCCGGGATTTGTTTCTCCGTCGCTCGTTCCGAAGTAAAGAGTCACTTCAGGAGCATCATTGCCCGTATCGGTCACCTCTCCGTTGAAGGTGGCTGTTCCCGGAGAATTGGCAGTGCCATCGGTGACTACGACCACCGGAGCAGTCACGCCTTCGGTCGAAACCGAAGCAGTGGTGGGCGACCACGCACCGCCGGCGCTATTTTCCGCGAAGGCCCGATAGAAGTAAGTCGTGCTGCTTTCGAGCGATTCAACCAAGGTCGAAAAGGTTCCGCCCTGCGGACCTGCATCAGTGAAGGCATCCCAAGCGGCTGGATTGGTTCCCCCGTCGCTCGTGCCGTAGTAGAGAGTCACTGCCGGTGCTTCATTCCCACTGTCAGTCACTTCACCTGTCAGGTTTGCGGCAAAGGCTCCATTAGCGGAACCCGGCGTCACAATGACGGATGGTGGAGTGGCACCTCCGAGAGTGACTGTTTCGATCACCACGGAATTCCACACCCCGGAACCCTGTCCACCGGTGGATCCTGATCCCATGAACAACGTGCTTCTGTTTGGGTCGGCAATTGATGGAGTGATCGTGGCGACCCCTGCGCCATAATCGAGCTCGGCGGAACCGGATGCAGTGTTGTAAGTGATGGAGTAGGTTCCGAACTCGTCCAGTCCTATTCCTGTGTCGTAAGAGTTGCCACCCACCAGAAGCTCGACCACGTCGGAAGCATTCACCCGATGGTCCACACGGAAGCTATTGACATCGTCCATGTCGAAATAGAGGAGCAGCGCGTTCTGTCGTCCGTTGTTTGGAGAGTTGTAATAGTCAGCCACTTCGGCTCCTCCGTCTCCCCGCACCGCGTCCCTGTCCACCGCTACGGTCCAGGTCATCTTCCAACCATCAGCAGAGGTGATCGCACCAATGATTGCGGAAGTATCGATGGTGTAGACCGACTGGGCCCCACTGGTTCCATCGACCGTTCTCCAGCCACCCCCAAAGTTTGACCCCACACCCGTCCCGGCGTCAAAGCCATCGGAGAATGCCCCCCCGGTCCCGGTATAACTCCAGCCTTGAGCGACAGGATCGGCCGCTCCAATGAGATCAGTGGTGGCAATCCCTGAATCGTAGCTGAGAAGGACCTGCCCCGGTAGGTTGGCGGCGGCTCCACATAGGAATGCCAGTGCGGTCGGCAAGATGAAGTGTTTTCTTTTCACACCTCAAGATTGTCACCGTCCACTCCATTTCAAAAACAGATCTCATGGTCTTGTCAGAAGACCAGTAAGCCGTTCATGCAAAAAAACCGCCCCGGAAAGGGCGGCTTCTTCGTGCGAAATTTGATCGCGAAGCAAGCTCAACGCTTTCTGCGAACAAGCCCGAAGAGCGATAGAAGAGCCAGCATCGCGCTTCCGGGTTCCGGGATGATCTCGACTGTCATCGAGTTCCAAACACCCGAACCCTGACCTCCGGTGGAACCGGACCCCATGAAGATCGTGCTTCGATTTGGGTCAGGGGTGGAAGGATTGACCACCGCTGTTCCGGCTCCGTAATCGAGAAGAGCGGTTCCCGCTGTTGAGTCATAGGTGATCGAGTAGGTCCCAAACTGGTCAAGCGAGACTCCGGTGTTGTAAGAGGTGCCACTCACCAGTAGTTCGACCTCATCCGCGCCGTTCACCCGGTGATCCACCCTGAAGCTATCGACATTATCCATGTCAAAGTAGAGCAGGAGAGCATTCTGACGGCCGTTGTTGGGGGCATTGTAGTAATCGGCGACTTCGGCTCCACCGTCGCCACGCACGGCATCGCGATCCAGTGCCACGGTCCAGGTCATTCGCCAGAGCGACGCTGAAGTAATCGCTGGTATCACCGAACTGGTATCCTGGGTGTAAACCGACTGGGCTCCGCTTGTTCCATCGACGGTCCGCCAGCCTCCTCCAAAGTTGGAGCCAACTCCGGTGCCAGCATCATAACCGTCTGAAAAAGCCCCGCCGGTCCCCGTGTAGGTCCATCCCTGTGTTGCCGGATCTGCGGCTCCTGTCAGGGTGGTGGAATCGATGCCGGACTGATAACTTAATACGACAGTGGCGGAGGAAGAAGAGACGATGCCAACGAGGGACATGGCCAACAGAGGTTTTCCTGAGAATTTCATAAGCGTGTGAAAGAAATATTGGATTGCGACACCAGAACCACCCTCATCAAGAGGTTTGAATGACCCACCAGTTGATCAAGGGACACTGACTCCGATCCGGTAGAAACTAGCAGCTCCCCTATTCCCAAAGTCCCTCAGGATCAACGCCCCGCCGGTTCCGTTTTCAGGACCATCCACAAGTCCCCAGTTATCCTCAATTCGCAGGTCGTCCGACTGATAAAGCCGGTAAACCCGGTTGGGGGAAGACGGATTGACTTGAACCCGGATCAGTCCGGCTACCTCTTCCAGGGAGTCAATCGAAAGCCGGCTCAAGGCATCGGTCGGGTCAGTGTCAGCCTGATACTCTTCAAGATTGGTTGCACCGTCACCGTCGGAATCGTCAGTAGGATTTCCCCCGTCAATACTACGAAAAAACTCGTACTCGATGGCATCAGGCAATCCGTCGCCATCGACGTCCGCTCCGGCAGGGAGATAACCGCCCGATTGGTCATAGGAAATGGCGGCGATCTCGACATCGTACAAATCCCCAAACACGCCTCCCGTCCTGTCCCCCAGGACGACTCGGGAATCCGCTCCCGTGGAATCATAGGCCACCCCGGCTCCCGGGGTAAGACGCACCGCATCACGCCAGACGTGATACTTTCCTTCACTCGCATCGTGCGCAATTCTCCAATGGTGGAAAGCACCATCAAGGTTGTTATGGGCAACGGTAAATCCCTCACCACCGTTGTCCTGGGTCCGATCGCCGTAGACCTCGACGATAATCCGCCCGACATCCGTTCCCAGCCAGATGGCATAGCCCCCCGGATTGGCCAGGAACCTCATTCGGATCTCAAAGGTCCAGTCTCCCTCGTTCCCCGAATTCCAGGTAGTTGCACCTCCGTCCCCGCTTGATGCGATTCCTTCCAGCCAAGCTCCTGCTCCGTTGAGATGGGTTCGTCTCAGGACCTTTCCCATGAGACTCTCGTTGGTTGCCGACGCTGTCACCTCAGACCAACCGTTAAGATACGAAGTGCCATCAAAGATCTCATCTCCCGCAAAACTCACGGTCAAATCCTCCCGTTCAATCGTCGCAAAACCAGTTGGTTCCCCGATTGATTCGGACGGAAACATTCCCATCCCTTCCGCAATCCGCCTTCCGACAAACACCTCCCCCGCCCGATTGGGGTGCACATTGTCGTGAGTCATGGAAACCGGGTCAAAACCTGTCGACGGATCGATCACCCATACCGGAGAATCCGGAGCTCCTTGGTTTTTCAAATCAGCGAGGGGTTGGAGCAATGCGTTGAAAAGGTCGACCTTCTCCTGGAAAGCCGCACCCTGGTTGGTCCGCAGCAGGTGACTTAGGTAGATCCTAACCGAGGGATTGGCGGCCCGCCATTGATCAATCATCGTGGCAAGATCATCACGCAACTGCTCTTCAGTCGATCCTCCCGCCAGGTCATTGATACCCATCATGATCACCACCGAATCGGGAAGATAGACTGTCCCCGTATTGCCACTCCCGGTTGCAGCAGGATCGGGATAAGCCACCAGGTTACCAAGGGTATCCAAAGCATACTGGCCTGCCTGTCCGATCCAATTGACGACTGTGCCCTCACCTCGATTACCGTTCCTTCTCGATGAAGGCAGTGGAACACGTCCGTTGGCCCAGAATGAGCGCCAACCCCAGTGACCTTCGTGAATATTGGTGAAAGCCACCCCTTGATGGTCGGGAGTGATTCCCGGGTTTCCTTGATAGGCTCCGTTTACCGAACCCACGAACTGATAGGAAGCACCCGCTTCCACCAGATGCCGGAAGACCTGATAACGAAACCCTGCAAATCCAAGCCCGCCCTGCGTGATGGAATCTCCCACAAACACCAGCTTCCCATAATCAGGGACCGCCACCTCGAGTTCGTAAAACTCTCTGGCATACCTCCGTCCTATTTCTTGTTTGGCCTGCTTGTCGAAATGAAGGTTATCGTAGAGATGAGGCTGCAAATCGAGATTTTCGAAGTACGAGATGCTCTCATCTCCCCGGGCCAGGCCGGCCTGTTTGACGCGCACGGTGTTGCGGTTTCCACCCGCTGCAGCAACTCCACCTATCACCACCTTCATCGCTGCCGCATTTGGAAGATCAGTCCTCAGATTGGAAATCAAATCTCCCAAACGAATATCGGCAACCGCGGCTTCGGCTGTCGAGTCGCTTTCACCTTGAAGATACATGAGCCCGGCAATTTCAAAAGTATGCCCGTCAGTGGTCAGTGCCGTGGTCGCCGCTTCTACCGTCGCAACCACGTGAGCGTACATGTGGCCGCCCGCAGATTTCGACCAGTTCGAATTACCACCACCTCCCCGGCTCGCCTTGATCACGCCAAAATTCCCGACACCAGCCCGGACCAGGGTTCTCGCAAACTCAATTTCGGGTCCCCAGTGAGTGGCACTTCCCGGGTAAAATCCACCCTGTTGATCCTGCAGCGACACCCACTGCCCGCCCGAATCGCCCAACGTCGTCGAAGCACTCGCCACATTGTGCCACCAGAACTTCACCCGTGAATCACCCGGATCATTTCCGGCAGTCGGGTCGGCCTCCCCGCCCGCAGTCGTTCCCAGCGAGTTCGACTGCCCGGTTAGGACAAACAAGCGGTAGTGATCACCCCAAGAGAAAGTCGCCAGACAGAAGAAGACCATCACCAACCGTTTCATGGTGCACAATCTAGAAGACTCCCACCGTCATGCCCATTCCGAGATCTGGTCAATCATTCAAACCAGTTGAATCTCTGCCGCGCGGCTGCCAGGCCTCCTCCAAAACTCTTGGTCTGAAAGTAAAACCAGTTACCATAAACACAATGCCCCGTCTTCCACAGCGCCATGCCCTTCCCGGTCAGGCAGCCGAGATTATCCAGGAGATGATCACAAACGGCGAGCTGCGTGATCTCATCCCTGGTGAGCGCACCTTAGCCGCCAAACTCCAGATTGGACGCGACACCCTTCGTGCAGCGCTTGAAATTCTGGAGGCAAACGAGGTGATCTCAAAACGGGAGCATGGAAAACGCCGCAAAATCCTTCAGCAAGGCAGCGGCTCTCCTCGCACGCGGACCAAGCAAATCGCCTTTCTCTCCCCGAAAGAGCTGCTGCATCTTCCACCGAAGCTGATGGCGGAATTCGACACCCTCCGGGAGCTTCTGCAACGCAGCGGCTACGAATTGGAGTTAGTCTGTCCCGGCATCTTCCATCTCCAAAACCCTGCCACCAAGCTCGGGAAACTCACCCGCGATGTGAAAGCAGACGCCTGGATCCTCTACCAATGCCCTCCTGTGATTCAACGTTGGTTCGACAAGCAGGGACTCCCGGCACTCGTCCGCGGTTACCCCCGGGAAGAACTTGCCCTGCCCTGCATTGATGAAGATTGGCAGTCCGCAGCCTTCCACGCGGGCAACCACCTCAAGCGACTGGGCCATCGGCGTGTGGGACTCATGGTTCCCCAAACTCAACTGGCCGGACTTGATGCCACTGAAAATGGAATTCGGGAAGCCATGGAAAAAGGCACCGAGGTTGGATCAATTCACAAGATCATCGAGAAAGGAACCCGCAGCAGCATTGCCCGCGCCCTCGAAGTGACCTTCGGCCTCCAGGATCCTCCGACCGCACTGGTCACCACCCGTTCCCGCCACGTCCTGACGGTTCTTTCCTGGCTTGCCCAGAAGGGAGCTTGTCTTCCACGCGACTTGTCCCTGGTTTCCCTGTCATCGGAACCGTGGTTCGACGACCTCTACCCGGCAATCTCCCACTATCAATCAGATCCCATCATGATCGCACGCACCGTGGCCCGAAAAGTACTCCAACTCGCCAATGGGGAGCTTCATTCGACTCGTACCAAGCTCCTTTTCCCTGAGTTTTCGAAAGGACAATCAGTGCGGAAGTTGCTCTGACTCCTGCAAGAGCCTCCAGCAATACCACTGCATCCGCGGCAAGTGGAACGGCCCTTTGAACTGGTTTCCCTTCACTGTCGAAGAGACCCGGCCGTCACGATGGAGGTAACCGAACCACTCACCGTTATCACGATCAGGAAACACCCGGTGGGCATACTCGTGGATCATGCGATGCCACTCCGCATAACGGACCTCCCCTGTCATCTCGTAAGCCAAAAGGGTTGCAATCATGGCCTCGCACTGGGGCCACCAGAACTTCATGTCATGCCAGTATTCCTGCACCGGCTTCCCGTAGACATCCCGGAAGTAAATGATCCCTCCATGCTCTTCGTCCCATCCTCGTTTCCACATGTAGTCGAGCATCCGGCATCCGAGATCAATCAGGTCGCGGTCTCCACCACGCCTTTTCGCTTCATGTAGAATAAACCAGGCCCCTTCGATGGCGTGCCCGGGATTCAAGGTCCTCGCATCGATGTGATCAACCACCTCTCCGTCCATCCCGATCTGCTCCATGACACATTCCAGATCGTCTTTCACAAACTCCCGGATCTCTTCGATGAAATCGTTGATCTTGCGCGCGGCCAATTCGCAGCCGCCATTCTCCACCAAAACCTGGGCCACCTGCAAAAAGATCATCGGAACTCCGATCCCTTTCACCCTGCGCTCCCCGGTCCATTTGGGTTCTCCCGGTGAGGTCACTCCTTCGGCGTATTCAACGCACTTCGCGAAGAGACTTCGCGCCTCTTCGATCCACTCCACCTCACCTGACGCCTTTCCAAAGGCGGCAAAGGCCATCACCGCGAAAGCTTCCGAGAAAAAGTAGCGACGCTTTCGCAAGGGCCGCCCGTCTCTCGTGACCAAAAAGAACATGCGTCCATCTTCATCGAAACAATGCTTCTTTAAAAAATCCACCCCGCTTCGTGCTCCCTCCAACCATTCCTCCCGCTTCTCCACGGTGTTATATAAAGTTGCCAACATCCACGCGAATCGCCCCTGCAACCAAACCGACTTGTCATCATCAATCAGGGTGCCATCAGCATCTCTCATTGCGAGATATCCTCCAAAGTTCCGATCAATGACCTCAGGCATCCAAAAACCAAGGGTATCCAGTAATCCATCGCGATAGGCTTCTCGCAAACGATCCAACTCATCCTTGGTATATCCCGCCTTACTCATCAGTTCCGCGTTACTTTTTCTGACTCCAAATTGTCAGCCCGTTCACCTTTTCCGATTGCGCATTACTAAAAAAACCGAGCAACAGCCCGACAGCCAGGGTGGTCAGGAATCCTATCGCTCCATAAAGAAGGGGCCAGAGATCAATCGCTCCAACTTCGTTCGCTGCATAGACTCCAATCACTGAGACCACCCCGGCCACCATTGCGAGGAGCCCCGCACGACCACTCGCCCCCTTTGTGAAGACTCCCAATGCAAACAAGCCGCCCAGCGGCCCCAACACAAACCCAATGAAAGTGGTATAGGCTTTGAACACGGCGTCCAAGCCGGTGGCCGCAAGCAATGCCGCCACCAGAATCCCGATACCCCCGAGAAGAATCACCACTCGCTTGGCCACTTCAAGCCGTTGCTGGTCACCACTAGCCGGCCGAAAAACCCTCCCGTAGATGTCGGTGACAAAGGTCGTTGCCACCGAGTTCAGCGAGCTTGAAATGGTCGACTGGGACGCCGCGAAAATCCCTGCGATGATCAAACCCGCCACACCGGCCGGGAGATTCTGCATGATGAAAAAGGGCAGGATCGTGTCATTCTTCCCGAGGGCCGGATTCAACATCTCAGGCTTGCTCTGGTAGAAGACAAACAAGGCTGTTCCAAGAGCGAAGAAGATCGCCGATCCTCCGATTGCCATCGGAATGTTCAACCAGAGGGACTTTCGAGCCTCCTTTTCGGATGCCGTGGTGACATACCTTTGCACCACATCTTGTCCCACGGTGTAGGACGGAAGGTTGGCAAAGAAGAAGGCCAGCATGATGATCCAGCCTGATAGAGTCCCCTTTGAAATCGAGACCTCCGATAGACTCCAGCCCGCCGTGATCCCCTTGCTCTGTTCAGCCATTGCCGAGCCCACCGCCCCGAAGCCTCCATCCACTTCCGCCACGACCAAGCCAAAACACAAGAGCGCTCCCCCCAGCAAAACCAAGGCTTGAATGGCATCCGTCCACACCACGGCTTCGATTCCTCCCATGACGGTATAAATGACACACAACACCCCGATCACTCCAATAGCGACGTAGACATTGATGCTGGTCACACTCGCCAGGGCAATGGCCGGGAGATAGAGCACAATCGCCACGCGGCCGATATGGAAAAGGATGAAGACGACACTTCCCACCACACGGGCTGCCAGGTTGAAGCGCTGCTCAAGATACTCGTAGGCAGTGGTGATGTTGAGGCGTCGGTAAAAGGGCAGGTAGAAAAACACCACAAGCAAAACCATCAGAACAATCGGCAACTGCCCCAACCACATGTTCCAGTTTCCGGAATAGGCCGCTCCCGGGATGGTCATGAAAGTGATGGCGGAAAGCATGGTCGCAAAGATGGACAAACCCGCGACCCAGAACGGCACGCGTTGCCCTCCGCGGAAGTAATCCTCGGTCGTTGAAGCTGCCTCCCGCTTCATGAACCAATACCCGATTGCCACCATCCCACCAAGATAGACCAGCACGACCGTCCAGTTGATGAATCCAAATCCCACCTTGGTCCCGGTCAGGGTGACCCTCAAAACCCCGGGAGTCCGGACCCCTGGTTTGATCTCTCCCGAAGGAATGATCCATTGGTCCTCCCAAAAAACAACCGGAGTGGTCACTCGTGGAAAGCCGTCCCCCAACGCCATCTCGCCTCGCCGGGCCCAACGGTCCGTGACGACATCATAAGAGAGCACATTCTTTGAAAACCCCGGATGCTCCATCCCCTGACCATTGATTTCAGGTCGTGCCGCCACCTGGCTCCTTAAAAAATCAACCGTCACTCCGCCCAGAATCAAAAAGGAACTCGCGCCGACCGGCAGCGCGGTCGAGGGAGCCGCCGATCTTCCCTCAGGGAGATCGGCCAATCGGCGCCAGCTCCCTTCCCCGACATTCAACTCCCAACAGTCCTTGAGCCAATCCAGTTTGAAAATCCGCTCGTCGGCAGGGTCGTCCGATGCCGCGTGATCACGCCCTCCAAACAAATAGAAACGCCCTCCCCGAATTCCGGCCACCGCGTGCATTCGCCCACGTGCTCCATCAGGCCACCCCAACGATTCCCACTCGATCCTCTTGGGATCCTTCCTTTCCATTCGCCAGAGATTTCGGTGAGTCTTCTCCTGGTCTCCACCCGCACCAACAACCACTTTTCCATCCACCAGTCCGGCGACTCCGCTGGTGATTCCGACAGGCAGGGTTCCGACCACTTCGATCGAGAGTTTTCCATCAAACATCGAAACCTCCATCACCTCGTCGAGAACACCGTCCGAATTCTCCCCGCCCATCAAGAGGGAGGTTCCATTTGGAAGACCAACCGACATTCCGTAGGCGGCTTTTACTGGTAGCTTGCCGTCTTCTTCACGCCATGTGCCGCCTTCTTTCAACGGAAGAACAAAGACCCGGTCGTAATACTGTTTGGTTCCATTCTCCCAGGGACGCTTGTCTGGAAAGTTTGCCCCACCGGCCACCACCAAAAAGTCGTCAGGTCCATCGCTGACCAACCCGGCGAATACTCCGGCAAAACCCTCCCGGTCAGGAAGAGGAGGCAGCTCCTCGAAACTGAGGAGATTTTTCCCCGAAAGCCATCCGCAAGACAGCAGCAAAAAGGACAAAAACCAAGCCCTCATCAAACACCTGCCGTGACATCTTGACCAATCCACTCAAACAAGCCCATTCCCTGCAGCTTCTTTCTCAAAGCCTCGACTTGCTCCTCGCTCACGGGATCGATGGGACGGCGTACGGGCCCACAGTCAATGCCCACCACTCGCATCATCGCTTTCAAGGAAGCACGACCACAAGTCGCAAACATCGCCTCGATCATCTCAAGCGCCCGGGACTGCCACAACCGCGCCTCTTCAAAATCCCCCGCCAACACTGCTTCCCGAACCCGGTCGTAGATTGGCGCGGCATAGTTATAGGTGCTGCCCACTGCCGATTGATACCCCTGCGCCACCGCCATCAGATAAGCCTCATCTGATCCAGCCAGAAACTCGAGTTGCGGCCCCACCTCCTGCAGACGAGGCAGTTGGTAAAGGCTCGCGCCATCGGAATACTTGATCCCGCAAAACGTCGACAAACGATCAAGGGCGAGGTCGGTCAAGCGAACCGGGTCCAAGGCGACGCCAGACAACTGGGGGATGTGATAATAATAAAAGGGAGTGTTGGGAGCGGCCTCCACCAACGGCAGCAAACCGGCCACCAGCGATTCCTCACCAGTCACCGGAAAGTATCCCGAGGGCGTGGCTGAAACGGCGTCGGCACCAATGGCCTCGGCATGTGCGGCCAGTTCGGACGCCGCCTTCAGACTGTTATGCCCAACCTGAACAAAAGTACTCATACGTCCTTTTGCAACACTCACGTAAGCCTCGGCAACGGCACGCCTCTCGTCGTCCATAAGTGACATCCCCTCCCCGGTGCTTCCCGCAATGTAGATTCCGGTGATTCCGCTCCTCTCCAGATGATCCACAATCCTGGGAATGACGGCAAGGTCCAGATCTCCCTTCCGGTCCATGGGTGTCACCACTGCGGCCACCAACTTTTTGAGATTAAGAGGCTTCATTCAAAATTTTTGCTTTTTGCTGGGCAAGATGATTCCAAGACAGGGCCAGGTTTGAGCTAAAAATCGGATGGTAGACTCGACAGACCAGTCGGCTGCCGGGACGCCGTTACCTTGTCGTCCCCGGGACAGACACTCAAAGCAAAAGATCCCCAACCTGTCATCCCCGGTCGATCAAGTGACCATCGAATCCCTCGTCGACGAGCAGTTGCCATGCCTCCTTCACTTCTTTCGGGATCTCCTGTGCAATCATAAAGCCCATATCCGGATAGCACATGATCCGCTGAAGATCCCCTACCATGATGTTGGCGAGAACCTCCAACGTGACCAGTTCCTGGCAGTATTCCTTC
>JASFWU010000001.1:0-37768 GCA_050049035.1 Akkermansiaceae bacterium
TAGGGGTTTTCACTCACGGACCGGAAACTAAGGAAGATTCCTTTGCCCTGAGAAGTTTTCTCACTCGAAAAGTGATGATTTGGGGTCAGGGAGGAAAAAGGTTTCTCTCGCTCTCCAATTAGATCGCTCCCAAAGCCCGGGCTTTTTCTTTCTGTGCCCTGGTGAGGACAATGACCACGGAGACGGCAAAGATAGTGGCGGCGATGGTGAGGCCGTGGGCGATGACCAGATTCTGGTTTTGATGGTGAATCGCGTTGATGGTGTCGGAATAGTCACTCTTTCGGTTCAAGAAAGCGGATCCGATATTCATCACCACATAACTGAGCCACCAAAGCCCAACAAGGTTCCCGCCCCGGAATTGTTCGGCAACCTCGTTCCGAATGAACGACATCGCTTGATAAGGTTTCCACAGATTGGCGAAGGGAATGAAATACCAGCCGACCGCCCATCCCGGAGTGAAAGTCTCGGCAGAGCTTTGCAGGTTTTGCAGGCTGGTGATGCGGTCAAGACGGGTAGGGGGTCTGGCACTTCGAAATAACCAGGCGTTCTTGCAGGACATGTTTTTCCACATGCACCATAAGATGATGGAGGCAGCGAGAGTGACCAGGCTGGCCGTGTGGAGTTGTGATTCAATCTCTGCCCAACGATCCACCTCATCTGCCGTCTGAAGATCTTCGAAAAAGCGAGTGAACGCTTCATTGTAGGACATGATGGCGTAGATCCGTCCTCCCGAGATGAAGGCCCCGGTCAGGAAAACGCCGATCACCAATTTGGAAATCAGGCCAAGGTCGCGATAGGGCCCGTAAGGGGAAGTGCCCAATTCTCCTGCCGCATGCATGGAGATTGGATCCTCGGCTGGGGCGGCATAAGGATTGTCGCTCACGACCGGAAATCTGGGGGAGATTGACCGGGGCTGAAAGCCCTGTTCGGTGGATTCACGGGAAATCTTCTCATGACGAGCTGAAAATGAGCGATTTTTGAATCATCGGGTTGACAAAAATGAACTTTCAGTAATTACTGAAAGTGTGAGCGAGGAACGGTCCAGATTGGAGCAAGCCAGAGAGGAGTTTGTGACCCAGTGGGGGGTCATGGGCGCCCAGTGGGGCATCAATCGCACGATGGCTCAGATTCATGCTCTTTTAATGACTTCTCCTGATGCCATGAGCACCGACGAAGTGATGGAGGCTCTGAGCATCAGTCGTGGAAACGCCCACACCAATCTCAAGGAGTTGGTCGGGTGGGGACTGATTCGGATCGTTATCAAAAAAGGCGAACGCAAGGAGTTCTTCGAGGCTGAGAAGGACGTCTGGGAGATTTTCCGCCGGGTGGCCCGTGAAAGGAAGCGCCGCGAAATTGATCCTGCTCTAGAAACCCTCCGAAACTGCAAGGAAGCCACCGCCGACATGACTTCTTCGGAAGGGAAGGCTTTCCATAATCAAATGGATCAATTGGAGGACTTCGTCAGCTTTGCCTCAAAGATGGGGGATCGGGTCGCCTCCATGCAACACGGCAAGGCCATCCGTCTGGCCATGAAATTCTTCGGTTAGCCCGAAACTCCTGCTCAAAACTCTCAAGCCAACAATCACAATACAAACTTTCAGAAAATCCTGAAAAAACAAAACAAAAAGAAAATGAACCTTCCAATCCATGTTCAGAAAATCGAGGTGTTCTACGACGGGCGTTGTGGAATGTGCTGCACCTTTCACGAGTGGATCCAACGACAGAAGCGGGCCTTCGGTATCGACTTTCTGCCCTACCAGTCGGACGAAGCGGAACGTGTTTTTCCGGGCCTGCATACCCTTGATCCGGCTCGCGAGATGATTGTGCGGACAGACGACGGGACTCTGTATCGCGGGGCCGAAGCCTGGGTCTGGTGTCTTTACAGTTGCTCGGGTTACCGCGGTCTCGCAAAGAGGCTGGCCAGGCCCGCGATGCTGGCGGTTGCAATCCGGGTGTGTCGCCTGCTCGCTGCCAACCGTCATGGGTTGAGCAAGATCTTCTTTCGCAAGAAGGACCGCGAAGTACGAGAAACCCTTCACCAAATGCCATCGCCCGAATGTCCGGACGGCGCCTGCGATTTTGAGCGCGACGAATGGCGCAACGAACTCATGCATTGAAATCTCAATCCAAACCAAAAATACCATGAACGAAACCACCATTACTTATGCCATTTATCTTCTGATCGCGATTCCCGTGACCATCTGGGTTGCGAAGACCCTGCATCGCAACGGGCGTGTCTTTCTCATCGAGTGCTTCGGCGGGGATGAGGGTATGGCCGATAGCGTCAACCACCTCCTCGTGGTCGGCTTCTATCTCATCAACATCGGGTTCGTCACCCTGTATCTCAAACTCGATGTCAATGTCGTTGGGACGACGGGAGTCTTTGAGGCTCTCAGCAGCAAACTGGGAGTGGTTCTGTTAGTGCTCGGAGCGATGCACTTTCTCAACTTGCTCGTTTTCAGCCGCCTGCGTGACCGGGGAAACCGGACCACCCCTCCACCTCTCAATATGTAGAAACCCAAGACGATGATGAATTGGATCATTTGGCTTCTACGGAAGACCAGGAAGAGGCCTCTCAAAAGACGCCGCCGCTTAACCCGTTTGTTGGAAATCTAGAGCAATGAAAGACTGGCTGGAATACGGACTTTGGTTCGCAGGATTTGGTTTCACAATGTTGGTTATTGCCAGCTTTTGGATCCCCGGGATCCTGGGTTGGAAAGAGAAGCTTCAGGCTCTCACGCCCTTGATGCGCGAACTCTTCTGGACCTACGCTGCCTATATCTTTGCAAGTCACATCTTCTTTGCCGTCCTGACCCTGGGATTCCAGGAGTGGTTGTTGAGTGGCACGGGTGCCGCGGGGGCGATGTCGGCCTTCATCTGTCTCTGGTGGACCGTCCGGGTTTATCTGCAGTTCTTCGGTTTTGATCTCACCGAAGTCGAAGATCGTCCCGCCAACCGGGTGGCAAAACACCTGCTCACTCTGTTGTTTGTCTATCTCATGATCTTCTTTGGAATCCTGACCTGGTGGAACTTTGGAGGTGCGGGATGATTGAAGTGATCGGAGTTATCGTGTTGATGCTACTGGGAATTGTCTCGGGGCGATGGCGTCTACCTCTTGTCGTTGGCTGGGTCCTTGTGATCGCTTTGGTTGGCGGAACTCATCTTATCCTGCTGCAGTTCGATCCCATCGCCCGGATGGTTGGCATCTGTGTCGTGCTCCTTGCGGGAATGAAGGCGCTCGTCTACCGGGCTTGGGGAGGCAAACTGAGTTTGGGAAGATACCTCGTTTTCGCCCTCGGATGGTTCGGGATGGACCCGGGCAGTTTTGGGAAGAGGCGTTCGGGTTTGAGCTGGAAGAACGATCTTCTTTTGGGTGTACTCCTGATGGTTCTCGGCACGCTTGGGGCGTGGGTGGTCTGGAAAATGGAGTGGCAGCAGATTCTTGTGATGTTTTTCCCGATGAGTCTGGGATTCCACTTCGGAGCTCTCCGTGTCCTGAAAGGCGGGTTGCGAAGAGCGGGATTTCCGGTGCGGACTCTGTTTCCAAATGTCCTTCGAGCCAGAGGTCTGGGTGACTTTTGGAGCCTACGCTGGAATGTGGGCTATTCCCAAATGATGCAGCGTCTGGTTGGACGTTCGGTGGACCGGTGCTTCGGGCGAGCCTGGGGAGTGATGGCAGTGTTTTTCGTGTCGGGCTTGCTTCACGAGGTGGCGATCACGCTTCCGGTCAATGCGGGCTATGGTCTGCCGACCCTTTACTTCAGCGTCCATGGACTCCTCGTGGTTCTTGAGACCAAGTGGGGCAGGAGTTTTGGAAAAGTCGGAGCCCTCCTCCTCGTGATGGTTCCGCTTGGCTTTCTCTTTCCGCCTGAGTTTCAGAGCGAGGTGATCGCGAGATGCCTGATGATTTTTGAACGATGAAAAAGAAGAAGTTGATTGTCACGGGAGCCAATGGCTTCCTCGGAAGATATCTCTGCCATTGGTTTGTCAAACTCGGCTGGGAGGTGGTTGCGATTTCGCGCCATGGCGGAGTTCCGGAGGTGGCGCGTGATGTCCGCTGGGACGGTCGGACAACCGGCGCCTGGTTCCAGGAGCTTGATGGGGCGGATGTGGTCGTGAATCTTGCGGGGAAGAGCGTGAATTGCCGCTATGGCGAGAAGAACAAGGCTGCAATTTTTGCCAGTCGCCTCGAAAGTACGAAAGTTCTCGCAGAAGCAATCAGTGGCTGTGATTCACCGCCGGGGCTCTGGCTCAATTCCAGCACCGCCACGATCTATCGTCATGCCGAAGACCGGCCCCAGGATGAGGAGGGTGGAGAGTTGGGCGAGGGGTTTTCGGTCGAGGTTGCCAAAGCCTGGGAGAAAGCCTTTTTTGAAAGCGAAGTGCCGAACGAGGTCAGGCGCGTCGCCTTGAGAACCGCGATTGTTCTGGGGAATGAACCGGGTTCGGTTTTCGATTACTTGCGTCGAATTTCCTGGCTAGGGCTGGGCGGCCGCATGGGCAGCGGAAAGCAAAAGATGAGCTGGATCCATGTTGATGACTTCTGTCGAGCGATCGAGTGGATGACTGAAAAAGACGAGCTCCGTTCGTATTACAATCTCTCTGCTCCCAATCCCACCGACAATGCAGGTTGCATGGCGGGCTTTCGAAAGATCACCGGGCGAAGCTTTGGTTTGCCTGCCGAAAAGTGGATGCTTGAGATTGGAACCTTTCTCATGCGTTCCGAGACCGAGCTGGTTTTGAAAAGCCGATGGGTGCTGCCAAAGCGGCTGGTGGAAGAGGGATTTGAGTTCAAATGGACTGAGTTCGAGCCGGCTTTGGAGCACCTCGAGGGAAGGCCCGGGCCGGTGTGAAGGAAACAGGGATGGACGGGATCTAAAGGATGTTGGTGTTGGGAAACTGATGGACTCGCATGAGCGGTCCTTTTTCTTCTGCATTTGCCAGATTCGTTTTCTTTGTTATCTCGGAGGGCGCAATGGCATTTCGAGCAAAACCGCGTGGACACGTGGCGGTCCCCCTGTTGATCTTCGGAGGACTGGCGATCCTGCTTGGAATGGTGGCGGAGATGCGCGGAATCTTTACCGCGCCCACGGCATTCCTTCTTGAGGCCTGGCAAAGCGGCGGGCTCGAAGTACGTGCCGAAATGGGCTTGCCGGGACGGGTCGGGATCCTCGTGACCACAATTGCTTCCTTCGCCCTGGCCGGTGCCATTCTTGGGACTCCGGGGACGGGACGGCGTTTGGTCCTCGGACTGACCGCGATCTTTCTTTCGCTGAGTTTGATTCCCGCCTTCGCGGTGTGGGGGATTTTCTGGAAACCTTTTGGAACGGTTCTGGCAATCGCCTGGGCCGCCTTTTCGTCCACGATTTACGCTGCGCGACATGAAATGCCTTGTGAGGTGATTGACTTACCCGAAGCGGGAAATGTCATTCGCATGGATGGAGAACTCGAAGAGGTGAAGTCGAAGAGTCGGAGCAATGGCCAGGGTTGAGTTTCCGGCGGAGGTGCTGGCATTGGTGAAGGAGTTGAAAAGGCTCCCGGGTGTTGGCCCCCGCAGTGCCGAGCGGATTGCGGTTTATCTTTTGCAAAATCCCAAGGCAGCCCCGCTCGACCTGGCCGGTTCTCTTCATGATTGTGATCGTGAAGTAAAGGCCTGTCCGACTTGCGGTTTTTTTATGGGACGTTCGGGATGCGAGGCCTGCTCGGAGCAGGGTCGGGATACCTCGACTCTCTGTGTGGTCGAACAACCCACCGACATTCTTCCCATTGAGCGGTCCGGCGTTTTCCGTGGTCAATATCACTGCCTCGGAGGAAAGCTCTCGCCCCTCGATGATGTGCGTCCGGAGGACCTACGCATCGGAGGCCTGTTACGCCGGTTGAAAAACAAACTCGGCACCGAAGTGATTCTGGCCACCAGTTCGGATGTCGAAGGGGAAGCCACAGCCAATTATCTGTGTGAAGTGCTCGCCGGTGTGGGCTGCAAAGTCACTCGGTTGGCCCAGGGTCTTCCGGCAGGCGGGGGATTGGAGTTCGCTGACGAGTTAACGCTTTCGAGGGCCTTTGAAGGTCGGCGGTAAGAACGCGCGATCTTGATTTTAGCGTGATTTGTTGCAAAGATCATCAGAGCGATATCGCTCTTTTGACAACACCTCACTTTCCCAATCGATGATTTCTTTTTGTTACCGCGTTTTCGCGGTGTTTTTCTTGCTGCAGCCGGTCGACCTGATCGCCCAGAATCGCCGACCGGTCCCGGACCATTCCTCCTGGGTGTTGGACCAGAAACTCTGGGAAACCACGATGACCGATCTGGCAAAGAAGAACCCCATGATGCGGTTCAAGTTTCTATCGGCAAATCAAAGAGGACTCCGTTCCCCGATTCGTGGCCGCCTTTTCGGGGTGCCGACAGGCGAGGTTCTCGTCAAAGGTGCTGAGAAAGGTGGTAAGATCGAAGGAGTCACCATTTCGATTTTCAACCGGGGGGATGACCGGGCCATTTCGATTGCCGACATGAACCAGCGGTTTGCAACAATCGGGCGGGTCCTCTCGGAGAAGACCAAGAGCGAGCCCAGGGATCGGTCCCAGAGCAAAGCGGTCAACCTCAAGAGCCTGATGTGGACCTCCGGGAAGTCGGCCTACCTTCTTGAGATGAGTTCGAGTCGTTCGACCGCCGAGTTTTTACGCCTGAGGGTGGCCCCGGTGGGCAAGGCCTCGAAGGAAACGAAAACGGTCAATCGCCGGAGGCTTTCACAAAATGTCGTTCGGGAAACCAATGGAGATGTTTGGATTAAAAACATCCCCATGGTTGATCAAGGTCGCAAAGGATACTGCGCTTGTGCCACCGCCGCGCGAATCTATCAGTATTATGGTTTGGGAACGACCCAACACGAGATTGCCCAAATCGCCCAGGCTGGACCGCAGACCGGAACCCTGCCCTCGCTGATGGTATCGGCTCTCAAAAAGGTCACCACCAAAATGGATTCACGGGTGCTCACCCTTTATGAATACCCCAAGGGCATTGCGGAGACGAATGTGCGCAGCAGCAAGTACTTGTCCGGAATCAAGGAAGTGAACTCCGACGTCAACAAGTATCAAGCACTGGCCAAAAAGATGGGCGTGGGAGCTCTCACCATCAATGGTGAGCGGGGAGGCAAGGTGTCCCGAAACACCGCCATCAGCATCTTTGCAGCCCGGCAAATGATGAAAGGGGACATCTTCAGGGAGGTCATGGTGAAGAAGTCGAATTACAGCCGTTTCCAGTCACAGATTCGCAAGTATATCCGTGAGGGGGTGCCGGTTGCGTGGAGCCTTCAGCTCGGCATGTTTCCCGAAAAGGGCCTTCCGCAAGCGAGAGGCGGGCACATGCGCCTGATCATTGGCTACAACGAACGCACCAAGGAGGTGATTTACTCCGACTCATGGGGTGCGGGCCACGAGAGGAAGAAAATGCCCATGGCGAATGCCTATTGCATGTCGAATCTGCTCCTGGCGCTCCCGCCGCTTCACTGAGCACATTCCGGACAGCGTCCGAAGAATTCCAGTTCGTGGTAAAGATCCACAAAGCCGGTTTCCTGACGAATCTCCTCCTCGAGTTGATGGACCGGACACGGCGCGTCAATGGCCTTGATGCTCCCGCATTCGGTACAGATCAGGTAGTCGCGATGCACCCCGGGGATGAGGAGGGTAAAGTAGGCCGCCCGTTCATGCAGGCCGAGGCGACGAACCATGCCTTTTTCGGTCAGTCGCTGGAGGAGTCGAAAGACCGTCGCTTTATCACATTGGTTGGCGAGATGTCCGCAGGAAGTGAATTCGCTCAAGGTCATCGGACGGTCGCACTCCCGGAGACAGGTCAGGATGGCTTCGAGCGCTTTGGTCCGACGAAGGCCGGCTGCTTTGGCCCTTTCAATGAGCTTTTCGAGAGGCGGGATCATGGTCGAAAGGCAAACGAGTTTAGTCAGGTCCTGCTAGAGAAGGTTGGGTTGATCCGGACCGGACGGAGGAGGATTCGCGCCAATTTTCGTGTAGGCCGCCGGCATGGCCACCCGGCCGCGGGGGGTTCGCTTCACAAAGCCTTGCATGATGAGGAAAGGTTCGTGGACCTCCTCCAGAGTCGAGGCGTCCTCGCCAATGGCCACCGCGAGGGATGACAGTCCCACCGGGCCCCCGGTGAACTTGTAGATCATGGCCTCGAGAATGCGCTTGTCCATTTCGTCGAGGCCGTCTTCATCGATCTCGATCATTTCGAGCGCGGCTTCGGCAGTGGGGCCGGTAATGACGCCATCGGAGCGGACTTGCACGTAGTCGCGCACCCAGCGAAGAAGGTTGTTGGCAATCCGGGGGGTACCGCGGGAACGGGAAGCAATGGTAAGGGCTCCATCGTCCTGCATTTTCAGTCCGAGGATTTCGGCGGACCGCTTGAGAATCACCGCCAGCTGGTCGTGCGTGTAGTAATCGAGCCGGTTGATGAGACCAAAGCGGGAGCGCAGAGGAGAGGTCAGCATGCCGGAGCGCGTGGTGGCTCCGACGAGGGTGAATTTTGGCAGCTGCAACTGGATCGAGCGGGCGGAGGGGCCTGAGTCGATAATGATATCGAGCCGAAAGTCCTCCATCGCCGGGTAGAGATATTCTTCGATGGCGGGGTGGAGGCGGTGGATTTCGTCGATGAAAAGAATGTCGCCTCGTTGCAAATTGGTGAGAATTCCGGCGAGGTCTCCTGCTTTTTCGATCTGGGGACCCGAGGTGGTGTGCAGAGTGGTGCCTACGGCGGTGGCGACAATGTTGGCGAGAGTGGTTTTCCCGAGGCCGGGAGGGCCCGAGAGGAGCACGTGCTCCAGAACATCTTCGCGGCCCTTGGCCGCCGCCACCATGAGCATCAGGCGTTCGGTCACCTTTTCCTGCCCGTGGAATTCCTCGAATCCCGGCGGGCGCAGGCTGAGGTCTTCCGGCGTGTCCGGAGCGTTCGTTGCTTCTTGGAAGTAGGACTCCGACATACGCTGAAGGTGCGGGAGTGAAGCATGGCGGGAGTTCGGATGCACCCGAAATTTTCTGAGGAATGGGCTTTACAGGTGAAAAAGTGCGGGTAAGGTCCCGCCCCCCGAACCGCAGGTCTCATGAAAGTTCTCTCTTCTCTCGCTTCCGCCAAACGTCGCCACGCTGACTGCCAAGTCGTCAAGCGTAAGGGGACACTTTACGTCATCAACAAAACCAATCCTCGTTTCAAGGCCCGCCAGGGAACGACCAAGGGGACCAAGATGTCCAAGAAGGGCGTGAATTGATTTTCTCATTGTTCTTGTTTTCGTGTTTCGAAAAGCGGCCGTCCGGAGGGGCGGCCGTTTTTCATTTCCGCCTCAGGGAAAGGAACGCTCAACCTTTCCTTTGGTGAGTTCCAAAGTGTAGAACCGGTTACCAAATTGGCTCGGGTGAATCAGGGTCTGGAACTGGCTGATTTCCCGGGCAGACGGGGATTGCAACAACCATTCCTTTCCGCAGTAGGTGAGAAAACGGCTTTGGTTGAGGGCAGGGTGAACCTTGAGCCCGAGTTGACCGGCGGCTTCTTCGAATGCGGAAAAATTGACATCGGCCGTGAGATCCTGTTCTCCGGGCGAATCGAGAGGATGGACCTTGGTTTGATGATTTCGGTAGCAGCGGAGGGTGCCTGCGGTGCGAGCCGGGTGCAACAGGGAATCGGCATCGAGCCCGTAGTCGATCCAGAGGTGCAAACCCCGCTCAAAAATCCGCTCAAAGGGAGCAAGGAACGAGGTGAAATCAGGTGTCCCTTCAGCGAGATATCCGTCGGGAAGGGTCCGGGGAAGGGGCGGACCGGCTTCGCGCAGATCCCACTCCAGCCGGTTGCTTTTCTCGGTCACGAACACTTCATGCCATCCGCAGCCGGTCTTGAGAAATAGGGGGACGGGGAGGGCATCGAGGACCTCATTGGCAACGAGAACTCCGATTGTGGCCCTGCATTCGTCGGGTGAGGAAACGATCCGGGCCCGGTCGCCCAGGCGTTTCTCGAGAAGAGCCCGACGCAAGGGCAGGGGCTCGCTGATGACGTAGTCGATGGACCTTGCAAAGTCGGGGTGGTGGGCCCGGGCGGCGGCCAAAACATCCAGGGCAAGCGAGCCATCGTGTGCACCGGGTTCGAAAATAGTGAAAGTGGACGGAGAGCCGTTGGCTTCCCAAAAGCGATGAAATCTCCGGGCAAGGAGAAGCCCGAAAACCGGCCCCACCGAGACGCTTGTCATGAAATCCCCCGCTTTTGAAACGGTGGCCGCTTGGTCGCGGGCATAGTAGCCAAGTTTCGGATCATAGAGGCAGCGTGCCATGTAGTCGGAAAATGAAATCGGACCATTTTCCCGAATGCTTTCGATGATCCCGCGACCCAAGTCAGTGATTGCCCCGCTGGTCGATCGGGGGTAAGGAAACGCCTGTTGCAGGGCTGCGAAATCCGCGGGATCTTGAGACATCATGTTCGGGAAAAGGAAAAAGAGGCGAAGACGCTGGTTTTTCAAGCGAAAGGGATTCTGGATCTTTTGCTTGTTCTGCCTGCTGTTGGCTGCCGGTGCGGCTTACTATGGCAATCAGCGCCTTGATCCATACCGTGAACTGGCAGCCGAGTATGACCTGTCCCGGGTCGGCGAAAAGGAGGAGATGAGCTTCATCCATGACCGGGGAGGGCGCGAGATCGGGACGATGTTCGTCGAGAATCGTTTTTCCATTCCGCTGGAGGATGTCCCGCCCGTTTTTGTCAATGCGGTGCTGGCCCAGGAGGATCAGCGGTTTTACGAGCATGATGGTGTTGACTGGGTCGGGGTGGCCCGGGCTGCGTATCTTAATTTCCGGAGCAACAGCATTACCCAGGGGGCCGGGACCATTACCATGCAGTTGGGCCGGAAATCCTTCGATCTTCTCGGCGAGGCCGAGCGCAAGGATTGGTCCGGATATGAAAGGAAAATTGTGGAAGCTTTCGTGGCGCTTAGAATTGAGGAGCACTTCCGCAACCTCCGAAGATCGGAGTTTGGTGAGGATGAAGAAGGCCTGAAGAAAGCGGCCAAGGAGGACATCCTCGAGATGTATCTCAATCTGGTTCCCTTTGGCTCGGGTTTTTTTGGAGTCAGGTCGGCGGCTTTGGGATATTTTGGGAAGGAGCCCAAGGATCTCAGTGTTTCCGAGTGTGCCTCGATTGTGGCTTGTTTGAAGAGTCCCCAGCGAATTTCTCCACTCAACAATCCCCAGGAGAACAAGATGAACCGGGACATGGTGCTGACTCGAATGGCCAAAGAGGGGATGATTAGCGAGGAGGAACGGGTCCGCCTGACAAGGGAACCGGTGCGGGTGAACCCGAACCCGATTCGGCGCGGCAAGTCGTTCTTATACGAAATTGTGGCCCGGCAAGCTCGTGATCTCGTCGGAGAAGAAGCCCTCTCACGAGGTGGTTACACCATTCGCACCACCATTGATGCGGCGGTCCAGCGGGCTGCCGAGGAGTCCCTGGTCAAGGGGTTGCAGACTGTTGAGTCGAAGGAGGATTACCGGCATCCACGGTATTCGGACTACGATCCGTCCGGAGGGGTGCCCCAATACCTTCAGGGTGCGGCCTTGATGGTGGATCATGAAACGGGAGAGGTGATTGCCCACGTGGGTGGCCGGGACTACGCCCATTCCCAGTACGACTTCATCGAAAACGGAAAGCGCCCCCTGGGAACAGCCTTCTTTCCGTTTGTCTATGCTTCATCTTTTGAAAACGGGAATCACCCCGCGACGATTCTCACAGATGAGCAGATGGACTTGCGCAAGTTGCAGGTCGGAGGATTGGAAGGAGTGGCCGGCGAATGGGGAATGGAAGTGACCAACCCGGGATACGAAGGTCAGATCACCTCACGGCGTGCCCTCGCTGTTTCCAAGATTGCCGCAACGGTCGAGCTTGGCCAGAAGGTCGGGCTATCCAGGATTCACGAGACCGCGTCGGAGTTTGGTTTGGAGATTCCCGGTGAAGACTTGCTCAACCGGATGTTGGTGGGCTTTGACAAAGTGAGCATGCCCGAAGTCGTCTCAGCCTATTCCGCCTTTCCACGGGGAGGAACGCGGGTGACCAGCCGGCAATACATTCTCGAGATCCGCGATATTGAGGGGCGGGTGGTGTATCCGGTGAATGAAGACGGTCCCGCCCTCGAAACCGCCCCGGCCTGCTCCGAGTCCACTGCATTTCAGGTCCACCACATTTTGAACGAAGTGCTTCGAAAGGGAAACCTCGCGGAGGATGCCAAAGGACTGAAGCCCGGCTTGATGTCGGGAGGGGGAAAGACCGGAACACCTTACGGAATGAGTGATGCCTGGATGGTGGGTTACAACAGCCGGGTCACCTGTGCCGTGTGGGTGGGGTTTTACGAGGGGGATCGCGAGGCCATCCACCAGACCGCTTTCGCAAGGCGTTTGGCCTATCCGATCTGGCAGGAAATGATGAACAATTCCCAACCTGCCTTTTTGGGAAAGGAGATCGCTGTTCCCGATTCCCTGGAAAGGGTCGCGGTCTGCCGGGTCTCGGGCATGCGTTCCACCCGTTACTGTAACGAATCGGTGGTTGACCCGATCACCGGGCAGATTTCGTTTCCAAGTACCAGCTACCTGGAATACCTTCGGAAAGGGCAGGAACTCGGCATCTGTTCCGTCCATGGTCCGGGAGTTGATGTGGAGGCCCTTGCCGATCGGGCCAGGGGAAACGGAAATCTCAATACCATTCCCATCAAGTCCAAAGCTCCTCTCCTGCTCGGATTTGATCCATACGACAGTGAAACCCCGACCCTCGGTATGGTGGATGAGAACGCACGCGCGTGGTTGACAGATGATGGGACCCTTGTGGTGGAGGACACCGTCCGGGGTGAGCGTGCCGCTTATCTGGAATTACCACCTCCTCCACCTTTCAGGCTTCCTTCGTCGGATGATGTTCCGCAGATTCTGGAAAGAAATTGATATGAGTGTGAGTTCTCCGCCAAATCGTTGGACCCCTTTCCAGTGTCCCGCCTGCCATGCCTTGTTCCGGATCCGGAGTTCCGATGTCGGGAAGACCGGACGTTGTCCGGTTTGTGAAGCGGCGGTCGAGGCTGTCGGGAGATCTTCCATCTCCGGACCGGCAGTGGTTGAAGAGCGTGAGAAGACAACCCGCGAACTCCTCGACAAGGTGGCGGTGGCGCGGGAAATGACCCCCGATGAGATTGAAGCCCGCGAAGCCGAGGCTCGAAATCGAAAGCGTGTTTATCTGGGCGAGAGACGCGGCAAGGGAACCTCCGGTTGGCATGAGCATGGGGAAGAAGGCGGTCGAAAGAAGACCACCTGGATGATCTGGGTGAGCGGCTTCCTCCTGCTGGCACTCGCGGCAACCTTTGGTTACACCTACATTGTTGGTAAGGAAAAACCCAAAGCGGCGACGGAAACTGACCTTGCTGCTGTTGAGATGCTGGAGAAGTTCCAGACGGTGCCCAACCCGAAGGCGAATCCGGAGAAGGACGAGGTTGCCGACTTGATCGACCGCTACGGCGAATATGATGTGGCCAAGATCGAGGAGACCCTGAAAAATTTTTTGAACGCGGAGACGGTTGAAGAGAAAAAGAAGTTTGTGCGTAACCCGGAGAGAGTTGGACCTCTGATGGACAAGCATTACTCCCGGGTGCCCTATGAGCCGGAGGGGCTGGAATCGATCAATAAAAACCAAATCTCCTACCGAAAGGAGATGGTGATCATGAACGTGCAGACGGCTGACTTTGTGAGCCATTCCGTTCAGATCGAACGCCTTCCAGGCGACGTGGAAAAGTATGCCGTGGAATGGGAAGCCTGGGTTGGCTATGGCGACTATCTGCCGGAGGAGATGCGCTCCCTCAGGCCCGTTGAGCCATTCCTGGTCCGCGTTTTGATGGATGACCAGAGCTATTATAATTATGGGTTTTCCGATGACAAGAAATGGCAGTCTTATGGCATCAAAATCGGCGAGGAGCGGTATAGTTTTCTCGGGTATGTTCCGAGGGATTCGACCCTCAACGAAGAGCTTTCGGTTGTCCGGAAAGCAGGAGGAGCCATTCCCATGATTATTCGGGTGGTTTATCCTCCGAATGCCCGGGCCAAAGACCAGGTGGAGATCGTCGAGGTGGTTTCCGTGAATAGTTGGATTCTTTCCGCACCAGACGACAAGGACGATGAGTGACCCTGCGCGTTCTCCGGAGGAAAAGGCTCTGAAGATCAATCTTGATTCCTCGATTTACGGGACCTTTGCCGAGATTGGAGCCGGCCAGGAGGTGGCCAACTGGTTCTTCCGGGCGTCCGCCACCGCTGGCACGGTGGCGAAATCGATTTCGGCTTATGACATGACCATCAGCGACGCCCTTTACGGCAAGTCGGGGAGGTATGTCTCCCAGGAGAGGGTCGTTGATATGGTGAACTACGAGTACGATCTCCTGGAGAAGAGATTGGCCGGGCCCCGCGGAAAGAAATCCCGCTTCTTTGCCTTCACCAATACAGTCCGTGCGAGGGGATACAATGACTCCGGAGATTGCCACGGGTGGCTGGCCATCCGCTACCAGCTGCAGTCCGGACGACCCTCCGGAACCATCGTTCTCCACGTCAATCTTCTCGATCAGGAAAACGTTGATCAAATGGAGGCCCTCGGAATTTTGGGGGTGAATTTGATTGATGCCGCTTATCACGCCATCGGCGATCTTCAGAAGTTTGTCGCATCACTCACGGAGTTCATTTCTCCGGGCCGGATCGAGATCGACATGTTGAAGTTCCATGGAGAGTCCTTCATGTCGGTGGACAACCGGATCTGTGCCTTGGAACTGGTCAGGCAGGGAATGTCTCCCACAACCATCTTCATGCCCGATGGGGAAGTGGCCCAGGCGGCCGATGTCTTTTACAAAACACCGCTTCTCATCCTCCGGGGAAGTTTTTTCCCGGTCACCAACCTGCATCTCGACATGCTCCAACAGGCGGGGCGGGTCTTCCCTCCCGAAAGTGCTGCGACGGATGCCCGGGAGTGCCGCGAGGTGTGTGAATTGTCATTGAGCAATCTCTTGCGTGACGGTCAGGTGGATCTGGTGTCATTCCTTGATCGTGCCGATGCCCTCCAGTCATTGGGCAAGGTGGTGATGATTTCCAATTGCCCCGAGTTCCACCGGGTTGCCACCATTCTTCGGCGATACACCAGCGAGCCCATCGGGATGATTCTCTCAATCGGGCTCCTGAATGAGTTGTTCAAGGAGAAGTGGTCGGAGTCGCTGCAAGGTGGCATCCTCGAGTCTTTCGGGCGCCTCTTTAAGAACCAATTGTCCCTCCTCGTCTATCCGTGGCAAAATCGCAATCAAGGGGAGTTGGTTACCGCCAATAACTTTCGGGCGCCGGATGGACTGACCCATCTGTATGAGCACTTCCTCGAGAACGGAATGATCTCCGACATTGGATGTGGTGATGAGAGATTGCTGGAGATGACGGGGCGACGCATCCTTGCGGCAGCAAAAGAAGGAAGCAATTGGGAGGAATGGGTCCCCGCGGAAGCCCGCGACCTCGTTCGCAACGCCCTCAAGGCGGACGTCTGAATCGGCGGAGCTGTGCATTGAGGGCCCGGGTGGATTTACCTGGCCGGTTTCCAGTCGGGGAACCGGCTCTCAAGGCGGCTCTTGAAATCCTGGGCGACAGCCTGGTTGCCGGCTTTCGTCGCTGCCTGGAAACCTCCGTGAAGTGCACGAGGTTGCATGAGGGGATCATCCGGAACCATGGCCACGGTGGTCTGGAACTCTTTCAGCGATTCCTCCCAGTCTTCCCTGGCTAGGGCAACCTCAGCCCGGATGAGGTGGAAGCCGGCGATGCGGGGGCCGGCTACCTTGAGTTCGATCCCCTTTCTGGTGGCCTCCAGAGCCTCGGGATATTTTTTCAAACCCAGCCGGGCCTCGGCAAGATCAAGATAAGAGTCGGCCACCCATTTTGGTTTTTGCTTTTGTTCGAGCAGTAAAAGACTGGTGGCCTCGCCTTTTTCATACTGGCCGGAACGGTTCTGTGCTTTGGCCAGAATCCGCCAGACCGCGATCTCTGCATTGGTCGGGAAGGTATTGGCTGTTGCCCGTTCCAGGTATTGGGCGGCCAAACCGGATTCCCCGTCGTGGAACAGCTGGACCCCGAGCCATGAAAGAATGTGCCTCGGGATCATCTTCGCCGGAGCCTGGCGGTAGACTTCCTGCAGTGATTGGTGAAGGGCGCTGGTATTACGCATTTCGAAGGCTCCCAGGATGAGAAGGTCGCCAACCTGTTGGTTGTAGATTTCCGGAGCCTGTGTCCTCGCTTTTCGCAAGTAGGGAGGAGCCTCGGAAAATTTCTTGAGCTTGTGATATCCCCAACCAATCCGGTAATTGGCATTTGCCAGGGTGGCAGCGGGAAGATCTGGATAGTTGGCGAGGATCCGGCGGAGCCGTTCGATCATCCCCTCATATTTTTGCTCCTGTTGAAGAACCCGGGCACTTCCCTGCAAGGCGAAGGTGGTGTGAGCCGTGGAGGTTTCCATCGCGAGGACTGCTTCAAAATCGCGAAGAGCCGAGGTGGCGTCACCGACGGCAAGGTAAGCTTCGGCCCGCTTGTTGAGCGCGGCGGCCCGCTGGCGGTGCTTCGGGAAGTCGGCGAGAAGGCGGGTAAAGCTTCGGGCGGCGCCATCGAACTGTCCTGACTCGCTCAGGGCCCAGCCATGCTTGAAAAGATATTCCTCCCGATAAGCCGGAGGCAGTTTCTCGTCATCGATTGCATTAAAGGCCATCGCGGCTCCCGCCATGTCCCGTTTGTTAAAAAGTGCTTCGCCTTTGAAGAAATGAGCCTTGTGAATATTGGGGTGATCTTTGAAGCCCCGGGCGTAAATTTCCAGGAAGATGTCGACGCGTTGCGCCAGGCCGGGATGGGCGAGGTGGTGATCGCAAACCAAACACTGGAAGGAAGCCTGAAAGGCTGTTGGGGTCTCGGGAAGGGCGCGATCGACCCGACGGTAGCACGCCCGCGCCTCGCGATATTGTTTTAAGATCAGATAAGCATTGCCGGCCCGCATGCTTCGGCGGGCTTCCGTTTTCCCGGTCGCCCCAAAGTCGCCGCGCTGGTAAAGGCTGATCACGGTGCTCCATTCTTTTTTTTTGCTGTAAAGCCCCATGAGAGAGGTCTGTGCCTTGGCTTTGTTGGTGGCGAGACTCCTTCGCTCCTCATTGGTGAGCGACGGGTCATCCACCCGCATGTTGAGGATGGTCCGGAGATGGGAGTCCTGGGCATCCTCCTGGCCAAGCTCCGCCGAAGCGAGACCGGTGTAAAAAATCGCCTGCGAACGATATTGCGTATCGGCGCCGGCTGCGAGGAGGGGGCGAAGAACTCCGATGGTGGCCTTGAATTTGTCCGCCTGAAAAAACTGATAACCCAACAGAAATCGGGCCCAGTCCTGATGGTGATGTTTTGGGGTGTCGAGAATCTCGCGGAGGGACGAAATCACCTCATCCCGTTTGTTGAGCTTGAGCAGGCACTCCACTTCTTTCGTCTTGGCAATCTGGCGAAGCTTTTCGTCGGACAATTGCTTCGACGCGATCGCGAAATAGGTGGCTCCTTCCTGCCACTTTTCCTCCACCAGAGCGAGGTAGGCCATTTGGCGGGCCGCACTGCCGACATATGGTCCCCTTCGATGCCTCGTGATCAGAAAGCGATAAGTTTCCCGAGCCGCTTCGATCTGTCCCAGGCTTTGGCGGGCGTATCCCAGATGGAAACGCGCAGCGACCTCGTTCCGGCTGCCGGAGAAGCGTTCCAGATATCTCACGTAGAGCCCGACGACATAGTTCATGTAGCGCGCCTTTTCATACCTGTCCTGTTGGGCCATCCCGGCGGCGTAGTATCGCTCGGCCTCTTGAAAGGCGGCAGCTTCAGCCGTGCTCTGTGCGCGAACCAGGGAACCCGTCAGAATGACGAGGGCCAGTGGTCCAATACGGAACAAAAGGGAAAAGAAAGGAGGCATTTTGAGCTTTCCGGGGCGGGGTAAGGTCGGGCTTCACGAGACGCTCTCACGGCTTCCCGTAAAGATCAATCACTGGAATTCCGGAAACAGGAAGCTTGCGGCCCGGGGCGGAAGACGATAACGCCCACCGCATGGAACATCACGTTTACTTTTGGTTGAAGGAAGAACAGCAGGGGGCGGATCAACGCGCCGTTTTTGAAGAAGGCCTCAAGGCACTCTGCAAGTCGCCTTTCATCGCTTCATCACACTGGGGTCCGCCCGCTGCCACCGCTGATCGGCCGGTGACTGATCACTCCTTCGACTACGCCCTTTCCGTGAAGTTTGACTCCATGGAAAACCACGATTCCTATCAGGAAAACGACCCGGTCCACGATGAGTTCATTGATACCTTCAAGGAATGGTGGGCCAAGGTTCTTGTCATGGATGTGGCGTGAGTTGGTGTCGCCAAGTGCCCTCAAAATAAATGAGGGTAAAGGAATCGGACCTTTACCCTCACTTGGATTAACTGCGTCTCCCAAAACTTAATGGGATTACAGTGAAGCTAAGAAAAAATTCCCTCCCTTCAAGAGAAATCTTGGGTTCCTCTGAATTTTCCCTTTCGCTTTTCCGTAGTAATTTCCGGACCCTCTGAGACCCATGATGTTAAGACTTTCCTTGTTCGTGTTCCTAACCCTGACCGGTTTCCTTTTTTCGGCCCCCAAGGTCGAAATCGAGAAACTGGGACGTTCTCTCGGCGGGTGGACCGATAAGAACGGGAAGGCTGCCAAGTTTGAGGTGTCCGGTTCGCGCTATCGCAGCTGGAAGCCCGAGATCAGCCCGACTCCAACGGGCGGGATTTTTGTCTCGATCCGCATCGATCACCTCCGCGGACTCCTCGCCACCGACGATCACGCCAGTCTGGAAATCACCTTTGATAAAGAGGGAAATGTCTCCTCCGCCCGCAGCTCCATCGCCCTTCAGGGCCGCCGGGTTACCAGCGATCTCATTGAAGGAACCGGGAAGCTGGGCGCCCAATTGATCGGGATGGACCTCGCCGCAAAAGTGGGCACGGAGATGATTTCCAATCTTTCGGGCAAGATCCTCCGGGAAAACATCCGCGAACCAGGTCGGGTCTCGTTCCCGGCCGTTCTCCAGCACCAATACAACCTGCTCTGTCTCGCCGTGGCCGTGGCAGATAAGGAAAAAGAGGATGGCGAAGCGCCAAAAGAGGACACTCCAGAGCGCAAAGCAGCTCCTCTCAAGATCGAGACACCGAAGAAATAATCCACCTCCAACTCTACCGGTGGTTCCTTCGGTGAAATGGACGATCATCGAGAAGGCTTGCGATCTCATAAATCCCTTGAAAACAAAGGGTTCCAGAGCTTGTGAAATTTTTCACAAATTCCCCTTGTGAATCAATCTGAGCAGACCTAAGAAGCTCCCAGCGATGGCAAACTTCTTTCCCCGTTGGACAAACTTGTTGCCGCTTAAAATTGCGGTTTGTCTCGGTGCTCTTGGAGCGACGGTGGTTGCTGGTATTACCTACTACGCAACTCCGAAGGCCCAGCGTGTCGGTTACCAGCCGACCCAGCCGATCCATTTTGATCACAGCCTCCACGTGAGCCAGTTGGGCATGGACTGCCGCTACTGCCATAGTTTTGTGGAGCATTCCGGCCACGCCAACGTTCCGACGGCCAATACCTGTTGGAATTGTCACAAGAACATCAAGAAGGGCTCGCCCAAGCTGGCCGGCCTCCGCGCTGCGATGGGGGTCGACGAGGACCACGTCGCTCTCACCGACGCCGACGGTAACCCGATTGAGGGACAGCCCATCGAGTGGGTCCGGGTTCACAAGGCTCCCGATTACGTTTATTTCAACCACTCAGCCCACCTCAACCGCGGGATTTCCTGCCAAAGCTGCCACGGCGACATCCACAAGATGGAAAAGGTGTATCACGCCGAGAGCCACTCCATGGGATGGTGCCTCGAGTGCCACCGCGCGCCGGAGAAGCACCTCCGTCCGCTCGAGGAAGTCTACAATTTGAATTACGACCCGAAGGTCTATCTGGAGGAGAACGAGGTCATCGATACCTCGGGCATGATCGTCGCCAAAGGCGAGCGCATCACCGATCCGGAAGACTTTGGAAAACTCCTCAAGGCTCACTGGGGCATTCAGCCCAAGGAGTCCTGTGCCACCTGTCACCGTTAATTTTTCTGACCACCGAAGATGAGCAAACGCGTCTGGAACCCACCTGTCGCTCCTCAGAAGGGAGATTTGACCACCTCTTGGCGGAGTGTCGGTGAAAAAGAAGGGACCGCTTCCTTCCGGAATCTCCTGGAGAAGGAGTTCCCTGCGGGCGACACCCTGACCGAAGAAGAACAAAAGGTCTCCCGCCGGAATTTCTCCAAACTGATGGGGGCTTCATCGGCTCTTGCCGGTTTGGGCCTTGCTTCCTGCCGTCGTCCGGAAACCTACATTGTTCCATACAAGAAGGCTCCGGAGTGGATCGTTCCCGGAACTCCTCTTTTTTACTCAAGCACCCGCCCAAAGGCCGGCGGTGCGGTTCCCCTCGTGGTCACCACCTACGAAGGTCGCCCGACCAAGGTTGAACCCAATCCCGAGCACCCTGACTCTTCGGGCACCTGCGCTCAAACCCAGGCTTCGGTTCTCGACCTCTACTCTCCTTCGCGTTCCCGCAAGCTTCTCAAGAATGGTAAGCCGGCCCGCCAGGGTGAGCTTCAGGCTGTTCTTCAAGGACTTGATCTTTCCAAAACGGCCCTCGTTTTCGGGGAAGACGACTCTCCCACCCGGAACCGCCTCGCCAAAGGGCTGGCGGCCAAAGGAGCCAAGCTCTACTCCTACGAAGCCGTCGCTGGCGAGCCCCTGACACCGGGCACGGCTCAAGTGGTCGACTTCTCCAAGGCCAGCCGCATCCTTTCGCTGGACTGCGATTTCCTCGCCACCGATCCGATCGGCAACAGCAAGGCCTTCTCGAAGAAGCGCCAGGGCGGAAACGCCAATTACGATCAGAAAGGTGACGTCGCTGCTGACAAGATGAACCGCCTTTACCAGGTGGAGACCCAGTTCAGCCTGACCGGCGGAATGGCCGATCACCGTCTCCGCGTCACCCCAAGCCGGGTTCTCATGATTGCGGGCGAAATCGCCAAAGCACTGGGGCACGGATCCTACAAAGCGGAAGAAGGGGACAAAAAGGCTCTCTTTCCGGGCGCCGAAGATGCGGTTGATAAGTTTAATCAATGGATCAAAGCCTGCAAAGAGGATCTCGAGGAAGCCGCAAAAAAAGGTGAAGCCCTTATTCTCGCTGGTTCCCGCCAGTCGGCCGAGGTCAAGCAGATCGCCGCTTTCCTTAACGAGAAGCTTGGTTCCAAAGCGGTCAAAACCGTCAAGACCGATCTCGGTCAGTATGGTTCGCTGACAGACCTCACTGCCAAGCTTGATGCCGGTGAAGTCGAGAACGTTCTTCTCCTCACGCCGTCGAATCCCGTCTTCGATGCCGATGGCTTCGCTGATTCTCTCAAGAAAGCCAAGCTGAGCATCCACTGGGGTCTTCGCACTGACGCCACCGCTCACGCCTGCACCTGGCATGTTCCGGCGGCCCACTACCTTGAAAGCTGGGGCGACGCCCGCACCGAATCCGGCGTTCTTTCGCTGATTCAGCCCATGATTCTTCCGCTTTACGGCGGAATCTCCGAGATCGACCTCCTCCACGTCCTTGGTGGAGGAAAGTTCGGCGAGGGAGAGCTCCTTCCTTCCATGGGGGAGGTCAAAACCACCTTTGCTGAAGTCACAGGCAAGTCGGATCCCGAATCCTGGCGTAAGGCACTTGAGGAAGGGTTTGCTCCGGGCACTTCCTACACCGCCGCCACGTCCGAGACCACTCTTCCGGAGGTCAAACTGCCTTCACTTCCGAATGCCAAATCGCTCGAAGTGGTTTTCTCAACCGATGCTTCTGTTCTCGATGGACGTTTCATCGACAACGCCTGGCTTCAAGAGGCTCCCGATCCCGTCACCAAGCTGACCTGGGACAACGCGGCCCAGGTTTCTCCGGTAACCGCGAAGGAACTGGGGATTTACGACCGGGTCGTCAAACTCGAGACCTCGACTGCGGACGAAGCCCACACCGGCGTCGACGGAGGTCCGGGTGAGGGTGAAAACGCCCGCGCACCGTTCATCACCGTGAAAATCGGAGGTCGCGAACTGGAGATTCCCGTTCTCATTGCCTTCGGACAAGCCGACAATTCCATCGTCATCCCGGTGGGTTACGGTCAGGCCGCCGACGATGATCGCGCTGGGGTCGCTGCTCTCGATCCGAAGCACCCAACCGTGGGTGATGTCGGACTCAATACCGGTTTCAACACCTACCTTCTTCGTTCATCAGAAACTCCCTACATGGCAACGGGTGCCGAGGTTGCGGTCTCGGACGAATACTACGAGATCGCCCTGACCCAGGAGCACAACTCGATGTATGGACGAGCCCTCGCCCGCGAGATTTCCACCCAGGAAACGAGCGGCAAGAGTTTCGAAGAACAGAAGGAGGGAGTGAAGAAGCAGGGGATGGATTCCCACGCTCCCAAGAACATTTCCCTCTACAAGGCCCAGGGCGGTGTCTGGTCCAAGACCGAGCTCGCCGAGAAAACCCACCTCGCTGACGAGATTCACCAGTGGGGGATGGCTATCGATCTCAACACCTGCACCGGTTGCAACGCCTGCCTCGTCGCCTGCCAGGCGGAGAACAACATTCCCGTGGTCGGTAAATCCCAGGTGGCCATGGGTCGCGAGATGCACTGGATTCGCATGGATCGCTACTTCTCCTCCCAGGAATACAAGTACGAAGACGGACACAAGGCCAAGGGTGACGACGGAAACAAGGTGAAGAATCCCGAGTGGGTTACGCAGAACCCCGAGTCCATTCCCCAGCCTGTCGCCTGTGTTCAGTGCGAGATGGCTCCTTGCGAGACCGTTTGCCCGGTCAACGCCACCGTTCACACCGAGGAAGGCCTCAACTCCATGGCCTATAACCGCTGTATTGGAACCCGTTACTGCGCCAACAACTGCCCTTACAAGGCTCGTCGTTTCAACTTCTTCGATTACAACAAGCGCAACCCACTCATCAAAGGAAACCTCTACAAAGGACCTTTCGGCGAGAAGCAGGTCGGAACCGCTCCGCACCTTCAGCGCAACCCGAATGTCACCGTCCGGATGCGCGGCGTCATGGAAAAGTGCACCTACTGCGTGCAGCGTCTCGAGTCCGCCAAGATCAAGCAGAAGCAACAACAGAAGGTCAACAAGTATGCCGCCGGCAAGAAGTCGCACGAGCTGACCGTCGACCGCACCAAGGACCTCCGCGTCAAGACCGACAGCGTCAAGACCGCCTGTCAGGATGCCTGCCCGTGCGATGCCATTTCCTTCGGGAACCTCCTCGACGAAAAGTCGAAGGTGGTTCGCGCAAAGGGCAACGACCTCGATTCGGTCCGCGCCATCATGGAGCATGTCACCGGCAAGGAATACACCCCGGTCAAAGGCAGCGCCCGCAACTACGACCTTCTGCAATACATCGGAACCCGCCCGCGCACGAGCTACCTCGCCCGCGTCAAGAATCCGAACAAGGAGATGCCTGACTTTAAGTTCCTCGGTCAGGCCACCATCAACATTCACTAACCTTCCAATCCTTTCCCGCGACTGAAACCCATGGCCGAAGCGACCACATCGTCCGAGACTTCCGAAAGCACGGTGAAGATTCCCGTTCTTGAGCGCGAGAAGTTGATTCTCAACGAGCGTTCCTATAGCTGGATCACCGATCGTATTTGCGGAGTGGTGGAAGGCCGCCAGCCCTTCCTCTGGTGGATCCTCTTCATTCCCTCAGCCATCATCGCCCTCGTCGGGGTGGTGGGCGGCCTGACCTACCTCGTTTCGACCGGGGTGGGGGTTTGGGGAAATACCAACCGCGTGATGTGGGGATGGCCGATTGTGAACTTCGTGTTCTGGATTGGTATCGGTCACGCCGGAACGCTCATTTCCGCGATTCTTTTCCTGACTCGTCAAAACTGGCGGACCTCGATTAACCGTGCCGCGGAGGCCATGACGATTTTCGCGGTGATGTGCGCGGGGATTTTCCCGGCCTTCCACGTCGGTCGCGTTTGGATGGCCTGGTTCCTTGCTCCTATTCCCAACTCAAATGCGATCTGGCAGAACTTCAAGTCGCCACTCCTTTGGGACGTTTTCGCGGTTTCGACTTACTTCACCGTTTCCTTGATCTTCTGGTTCCTCGGCATGGTGCCAGATCTCGCTACCATCCGTGATCGCTGCAAGCCCGGCATCCGGAAGTTCATGTATGGCATTTTCTCCCTCGGGTGGCGCGGCGGCAACCGCCAGTGGAGCCACTACGAAATGGCATACCTCCTTCTCGCTGCTCTTTCGACTCCGCTCGTGCTTTCGGTGCACTCGGTGGTCTCCTTTGACTTCGCAACTTCGGTGGTGCCCGGTTGGCACACCACCATCTTTCCTCCCTACTTCGTGGCGGGTGCGATCTTTGGCGGATTTGCGATGGTGCTGACGATCATGATTCCCGCGCGGGCCATATACGGTCTGCACGACATGATCACGATGAAGCACATCGACAACATGGCGAAGATCATTCTCCTGACGGGAACGATCGTGGGATACGCCTACTTGATGGAGCTCTTCATCGCCTTCTACTCCGGTGCCAAATACGAGGGCGCCGCCTTCACTTACCGCGCGACCGGCCCCTACTGGTGGGCTTACGCCGCGATGATGGGTCTCAACGTGATTTCACCCCAGATCTTCTGGTTCAAGAGCATGCGCGAAAACCTCTGGGTCGTCATGGCCGTCGCGATGTGCGTGAACATCGGGATGTGGTTTGAGCGATTCGTGATCATTGTCACCACGCTCGCCCGGATGTGGTTGCCTGGTGACTGGAAAACCTACAGTCCGAGTGCCGTCGATATCCTGACCTTTGTGGGAACGATCGGCATGTTCCTCGCGCTCTTCCTTCTCTTCCTCCGCTTCCTGCCGTGCATCAACATCGCCGAGGTCAAATGGACCCTCAAGGAGAGCGATGCCCACGCCGAGGACAAGGAGGCCCATCCTGATGAGGGCGTCGAGTTGATCGAGGCCTACCAATACGAAATTCACGAGAATCCCGAAGGATCCGCCAAAGAGGCCGGGATTGAAACCGAAGCAAAACCTGTCGAGGCATGAGCAAGAAAGTTCGTCGAGTATACGGCTACCTGGCCGAGTTCAAAAACGCCTCGCAGCTTTACAAGGCTGCCGAGAAGGTGCGCGATGCCGGCTTCAAGAAGTGGGATTGCTACACGCCATACCCGGTCCACGGTCTTGATGACGCGATGGGCGTGAAGCGTTCCATCCTGCCTTACTTCGTTTTCGTGGGAGGCCTCACCGGATTCATCACCGCGATTGTTCTCGCTTACACCACGCAGGTGGGACTTTACCCGACCGTGGTGCAAGGCAAGCCGGCCAACATTTTCACCACCGCGGCCTTCTTCCCGGTGATGTTCGAGCTCACCATTCTCTTTTCCGGTTTCACCGTTCTTTTCGGGCTCCTTGGCCTGATGGGACTGCCCCGCTGGAACCACCCTCTCTTTACCAGCAAGAAGTTCGCCCGCGTGACCGACGACAAGTTCTTCATCGCGATCGAAGCGCGTGACGCCAAGTTTTCCGCCGAAGGAACGAAGGAGCTCTTGAGCGAAATCGGCGGCGACAACATCGAACTCGTGGAGGACGACTCCGAATAGACCATGAAATACTTTTTCCTCAGCCTGATTGCTCTTTCGGTCCTGACCGTCGGGGTCTTTGGTTTCCGTGGCGATAAGTTCTCGCTGCCACCGCTTTGGATTTTTCCCGACATGGATGAGCAGGACAAGGTGAAAGCCCAAACTGCCAACAGCTTCTTCGAAGATGGCATGGGGGCCCGCAAGCCGGTTCTCGGAACCGTTCCCCGCGGAGCGCAGGCCGGAGTGATGCCGATTGAGTTCGGGGCCGGTCGTTCGGGATACTATTACGACGGCAAGACCGAAGGGACCTTCGGAAACGGACTGCCCGAAGAGCTTGCGATCAAAACCGAGGCTGACATGACCGGCTTGCTTGGTCGCGGAAAGGAAGTTTACAACGTCCACTGTGCCATTTGCCATGGCAAGTCCGGCAACGGTAAGGGAGTGGTTTCCGCTTACCTCGCCAAGAGCGACCCGGTCATCGCGGTTCCGACTCTTCTCGACAAAACCAAGGACAAGTATCCCGACGGCTACATCTACGAAGTCATTACCAACGGAAAGGGCAATATGGGAGCCTACGGTCACAACGTTCTCGTGCGTGACCGGTGGGCCATCGTCTCCTACCTCCGCGCTCTGCAGGCCTCGGCGAAATAGCAATTTTTCATTCGATCTACCAAGAACATGGCACACCAAGTGACATCAAAAGACATCCCGACCAACGGGGAGCATCTGGAGAAGGGCAGAATTGCCAAACTCCAGATGATCACTGCAGTGATTGGCGGCGGTGGCGTGCTGGCCAGCATCATTTACCTCCTTGCCGGCGGAGGAGTGGAAACGGGCGAGCATGAATCAAACTGGGTTCACGGATCCTACGCCTTCTCTTGGCTCTTTGCGGTCTTCTTTGTCACCACCATCGCTCTTGGCGGTTGCTTTTGGACCTTCCTCCACAACCTCTCCAACTCGGGGTGGGGGACCTCGGTGCGCCGCATGATGGAAAACCTCGGCTTCGTTTTTCCTTTCCTCTTCGTCCTTTTCATTCCCTTCCTCTTCCCACAGGTCCAGCAGTATCTCTACGAGTGGATGACTGCTTACAGCGAAGGAGTAGAGCGGGCTGCAAAGCTCGATGTCCCTCATGCCACTGCCAAGGACGGTTTGATGCACAGCCCTGATGCTCACGATCACCTTCTTGCGGCCAAGACCTTCTACTTGAATCCCGGGTTCTGGCTAGCCCGCTTCTTCTTCTACTTCGTCGGACTTGGCTTCTTTATCTTTCTCGTCCGGAAGTTCTCGATTGCCCAGGACACCGACAAGAATCCCGGCATCAAGAATCTCTTCGCGGCCCGTAAGCATTCTTCATGGAGCATGATCATCTTCGCGGTGACTTTGACTTTCCTCGCCCTCGATTTCGTGATGGCTCTCGATTACTCATGGTTCTCCACCATGTTTGGAGTTTACGTCTTCGCTGGTTCGGCCTTGAACTCGATGGCGGTCCTCATCCTTACCGGGATCATCCTGCAAAAGATGGGTTTTCTGAAGAACGTGGTGACCAAGGAGCACTACCACATCATGGGTAAGTTCTGCTTCGCCTTCACCATCTTCTGGGCCTACGTCTCCTTCTCCCAATTCTTCCTGATCTGGTATGCCAACATCACCGAGGAAACCCGCTACTTCCTTCTCCGGAACACCGAGAACTGGAACCTCGTCAGCCTTGCACTCGTCTTCATGCACTTCGGTCTGCCGTTCCTGGCCCTCCTTCGTTCGGACGTGAAGAAGAGCACGAAGTTCATGACGATCTTCTGCTTCTACATCCTCTTCATGCATGTGATCGACGTCTATCACATGATCATCCCGGAACGCGGACCTTCGGTGGGTCTCGTTGTCCAGCATCATCCTGTCCTGTGGATTGGTGGATCCTGGGTCGGTGACATCCTCGCCTTGGCCATCACGATCTCGGCCTTCCTCTTCCTTTACCTTCGGAACCTTACTTCGGCTGCGCTCTATCCTCACCGCGATCCCCGCATCCTCGAGTCGGCCAATCTTCACAACTAAGAATCATGGATCACACCCGCGACAATCCGCTCAAGCGTTTCAAGGCGTTCTGGATCGCCCTGCTTCTGGTCTTTTCCTTTGGCGTGGCCCTGATTCTTCTGCGCCCTCTCACTCACGGGGACAACGACGGAGCGATGGACATCACTGCCAAGGGACGCCTTGAGACCAAGGAGGCGATCGATCGCGAGCAAAGCCAGGCGCTCAACACCGAGGGCCTTGAAAGTGCCTACGCGGAACAGCTCAAGACCTTCGCCGAAAACAAAATGACCAAAGGTGCCATGCCGGTGCCCGGTGCAGCTCCCGCGCCCGCTCCCGAAGCGCCCGCCGGGGACAAGCCGGCTCCGGAAGCCGAAACCAAACCAGCGCCCGCGGCCGAGTAGATTTTTTAACGGACAACCCAACTCATGTCAGAGACCACTTCCACCGCAGATCCCAAAGCTGTTGCTTTGCGTGCTTCGATCGATCGCTCTCTTCGCCACCCGGTGATGTTCTTCTTCACGAGCGGGTCGCTCTGGCTTTTCGGGGCGATCGTCCTTGGTCTCATCGCCTCGGCGAAGCAGCACTCACCCGGCTTCCTGAGTTCCTTCTCCTGGTTCGATGCCGGGAAGGTCGACGCCGCACACATGACCGCCCTGATCTACGGATGGGGCATGCAGGCGGCCTTCGGAATCATCATCTGGCTCATGGCCCGTCTCTCCCGCAAGGAGTGCACCAACGTGGGAACCATTCTTTGGGCCGGTCACATCTGGAATGCCGCAATCTCCTACGGCGTGATCAAGATCTTGATGGGGTTTGGTTCCGGCATCCAATACATGGAGCTTCCCGGTGAAGTCTGGCCGGTTCTTCTTTTCTGCTACGGACTCATCACCATCTGGTCGCTGATTCAGTTTCAGGTTCGCGACGCCGGGCACGTTTATGTGAGCCAGTGGTATCTCCTCGCGGCCCTTCTCTGGTTCCCGTGGATCACCTTGACCAGCTGGGCGCTCGTCTTTGTCTTCGACGGACACCCCCTCATGGCCACCGGGATCACCTCGTGGTTCAAAGGGACGCTCTTCACTCTCTTCTTCCTCCCTGTCGCCCTCGCGAGCGCCTACTACCTCGCACCCAAGGTCACCGGGCGTCCGGTTTACAGCTACAACATCGCGCTCTTTGGGTTTTGGGCTCTCGCTTTCTTCGGTCCCTGGGCTGGAATGCAGAAGCTGACCGGGGCTCCCATTCCCCAGTTCCTTCCCTACGCCGGAGCGGCTTCGATGATTCTCATTCTCATCCCGGCCATCGCGGTTGGCTACAACATCATCCGCACCATTCTCAGCAATGGCAGCCTGGTGGCGCAAAGCCCTTCCCTCCGCTTCTCGATCGCCGGAGTGGTGCTCTTCCTGCTCTTCGGGGTGCTCTCCCTTTTCCTTCACCTTCCTCCTTCGCTTCGTCTGACCCAGTTCAGCTTCAGCGGATATGGACTCGATATCCTGGGAATCTACGGCGTCTTTTCATTCTGCGCCTTCGGAGCCATTTACTTCGTGGTGCCCCGCATCACCCGACGCGAGTGGCTCTCCCGCCGCCTCATCAAGTGGCACTTCTTCTTCTCAATCTACGCCCTCGGAACCGTCGTCTTCTGCGCGGTCATGGGTGGGATCTCCCAAGGCAACGGAATTGAAGATCTCTCCCAGCCCTTCGGCACCATGGCTTCCCGGAGCCAGCAGTTCGCCTGGGGTGTCACCATCGCGTGGGCCTTCGTTCTCCTCGCCAACTTCCTCTTCTGTCTCCACCTCCTCCTGATGTGGGCCCGCCTTGGACGTCGTTCCTCGCACCCGACTCTTCTCAAGGAAGATCATGCCGGCAGCCCGCATGGTCCGGAAGGAGAGATCGACAACTACGGATCCGCTTCAGCCTAAAGTTTTCACGCCACTACACCCCATGACTTTTAAAGCCTTCTTGATTGGTCTTATCGGCACCTTCGGTCTCCCGTGGTTGTTTGCGGTGATCATTCCTTTTGCGACGATGCAGGGGCTCGACCCGGTCGAGTTTGAAGAAGACGGCCCCTCGACGGGCGTCTACAGCCCCAAGCGGGAAGGCCGGATCACCGAGGGTTCCATCATCTACGGACAGGAAGGCTGCTACCAGTGTCACACCCAGGTCATTCGTCCGACCTATGCGGGTTACGATGTGCACCGCGATGAGTGGGCTGGCATCGGAAGCCCCAAGAAGAGCACTCGCCGTGAGACTCTTCCCTGGGATTTCGCACAGGAAAAAACCGCTCACATTGGCATCAGCCGCGTAGGGCCGGATCTTTCCAACTTTGGCCGCCGTGTGACCCATCATCTCAAGGGCGGCGACACCACGCCCGAAGAGTGGGTTCTCATGCATCTTTATAATCCACAGGAGGTCTTCCGCTACGACAGCCCGAAGGAAGTAGCGATCAACTCCACCTGCCCGTCCAAAGGCGGTCTCTTTGATGTCGTCGATGTCTACGGAGCCGGGAGCCGGACTCTCCCGGTGGCCATCGAAGAAGGAAAAGGGGTCATGCCCACCGACCGCGCCCGTGCTCTCGCCAGCTACCTTCTCTCCCTGAAAAAGGACACCTTTGGCAACCCCGTTCCGGAATCACTTAACTTCAACCCTCGAACTGCCAGTTCCGAAGAATAACATGTCTGATTCATCGCAAAACAGCGACGCCCGTCCCGATCTCGAGGAATCGATCAACGTCCCCGAGGCGCATGGAGCTTTGGCTAATAGCCAGGCCGCCGCAAGCCGTGAGAATACCGTTCGCGAAAACGGCATGGAGGCTGTTTCGCTTTGGCTGGTCTTGATCTCGGCGATCGTTGTCCTCGCTGCCGGTGCCACCATGGGCAAGGGAGGAGGATTTTTCAGCTACAGTGAGACGGTGATTGCTGGTTATGTCCAGGAAGAGTCTCCAATCGAGATCCCTACTGAAGCTCAGCCGGAAGGCATCAAGAAGCTTCTTATGGCAGAAGGCAAAAAGGTCTATGCCAACTGTGCTTCCTGTCACCAAGCGAACGGACTTGGCCAAGCCGGGGTCTTCCCACCTCTGGCTGGCTCCGAATGGGTCACTGGAAACACCGAGGCCCTAGCAATGATCATCAAAAATGGAGTTGCCGGGAAAATCGACGTCAAAGAAGTCACCTACAATGGCAACATGGCTGCCATCGGAGCCAACTTGAGTGCCAAGGAACTCGCCGCTCTCATGACCTACATTCGGAACGACTGGGGCAACGATGCGAGCATTGTGACACCCGAGATGGCAGCCGCCGCCATAAAAATTTCCGACGAACGTGCTGGCGGTCAGGTCTCTGCGGAGGAGCTGAAAAAATCGCATGACAAGATGCTCGAGGGTGACATTTTGGACCCAGAAACTCTTGTTGATCCGGACACTTTCGAGCCCGTAGCAGCTGAGTAAAATCGACTAACCCGACCATAGAAATACCCATGAGTGCGGACACCCACAGCGCCCAAGACACCCACGATCACCACGACGACCACCACCACGTTCTTCCCTGGTGGCAAAAGTATCTTTTCTCGACGGATCACAAGACCATCGGGATTCAGTACGGTCTCGCGGCAGGTGCCTTCCTCCTTTTTGGTTTCCTTTTGATGATCGTGATGCGCTGGAGCATCGCCTACCCGCATGAGCCTCTTCCCGGCTACCTCAGCTGGATGTTCACCGACGGCTGGAAAGCACGTTGGTTGGTCGATGGCAAGGTCACCGGCGAGACCTACAACATGTTCGGTGCGATGCATGGAACGATCATGGTTTTCCTGGGAGTCGTGCCTCTCGGTTTTGCTGCGTTCGGTAACTACGTCACGCCACTTCAAATTGGTGCGCCCGACATGGCTTTCCCCAAGCTGAACATGGCCAGCTTCTGGATCTACCTCCTCGGTGGGCTCGTGATGTGCATGTCCTTCTTCATGGAATCTGGTGCCGCCAAATCCGGATGGACCAACTACTCGCCATTGGCGGGATACGCCGACAGTCAGATTGTGAACCAGTTCCTCGCGGGACAAACGCAATGGCTCATCGGTCTGGTCCTATTGATCACCTCGTCGCTCCTCGGCTCGGTGAACTTCATCACCACCATCATCCAGCTTCGCGCCAAGGGCCTCACCTGGATGCGCCTTCCCTTCTTTGTCTGGGCCATGCTAGTCACCGGTTTCCTCCTTCTCCTGGCCTTCCCGCCACTTGAAGCCGCCGGCATCATGCAGCTCATGGACCGTGTCACCGGTTCTTCCTTCTTCATGCCTTCCGGCCTCTTCTCCTCGGCAGACGGCGTTGCGATGGACCTTTCCGGATCCGGCAGCCCGCTTCTTTTCCAGCACCTCTTCTGGTTCCTGGGACACCCTGAGGTTTATGTCCTTCTTCTTCCGGCCATCGCTTGCGTCGCGGAGATCATTCCCTGCAACACCCGCAAGCCGCTTTGGGGATACAAGTCGATGGTCTACGCGGTCATCGCTCTCGGATTCCTCTCCTTCATCGTTTGGGCCCACCACATGTATCTCACTGGAATGGGACCAGTCATTTCGACCTTCTTCCAAACCACCACAGTGTTGATTTCGGTGCCGTCGGTGATTCTTCTCACCTCACTGATCATCTCGCTTTGGGGTGGCTCCATTCGCTTCACCATGCCGATGATCTGGGCCGCGGCCTTCCTTCCGATGTTTGGAATCGGAGGTCTCACCGGTCTGCCTTTGGCCTTCAACTTGGCGGATCTCCACCTTCACGACACCTACTACGTGATCGGTCACTTTCACTACGTGGTGGCTCCGGGCATCCTCTTCGGTCTCTTTGCCGGGGTTTATCACTGGTATCCCAAGATGACCGGTCGATACATGGACAACTTCCTCGGCCATCTTCATTTCTGGCCGTCCCTCATTTGCATGAACTTCCTGTTCTTCCCCATGCTCACCCAGGGGATGGCTGGCTTCCACCGTCGTTGGTATAACGGGGGTGAAGGCTACATCGAGAAGGCCGCTGAAGGCGTGAACGTCTTCGGAATCACCGTTGCGGAGAAGATCTCCCTCAACGAGGTCATGACCGCTTCCGCCATTGCTCTCGCCATTTTCCAGGTTCCCTTCCTGATTAACATGGCAGTCAGTTACTGGCGCGGCAAGAAAGTCACCAGCGACAACCCATGGGATGCCACCACTCTCGAGTGGGCCACCCCGACGCCTCCGGGACACGGAAACTTCACTTTCGAGCCTTCGATTTACCGGGGTCCTTACGAATACAGCCGTCCTGATCACGACACCGACTTCTTCCCGCAGTGGGAAGAGCCCAAGCGGGACAAGCCGGCTGAGAAACCTGCCGAGGCTCCCGAAAAGGAGACCACCAAGGCCTAGACTGAATCACTTCATTCCAATCCCTCACTGATCCATGGAAATTCCATTTGTCGTTAATGCCCGGAAAGACACCGGTCTCTTCAACTCCAAGGTAGGCATCTGGCTCTTCCTGGCTTCCGAGGTGACCTTGTTCGGTGGTCTTTTCTCCGGGTATCTTTTCCTCCGACTCTACGCGGACTACCCTTGGCCCGAGCGCGCGCTTCCCGTCCTGCCCGGTCTCATCAACACCTTCGTCCTCATTGGATCGTCGGTCACGGTGGTTTTCGCTTGGGCGGCGCTCAAGATGCGTGAGTGGAAAAAGTTTCAGCTCTACATGTCGATCACCTTGGCATGCGCGGCCATATTCATGGTTCTGAAAGGAGTCGAGTATTCCGCCAAGTTTGGTCACCAAGGTGTTCAGATTGCTGGTGACGGACCGGTCCAGGGACGCGAAATCGTCGAGGGCCACGTCCACTATGCAAAGGTGGGCGAAGACGGGTTGATTGAGGAGGTCAAGAAAGAGAATAAGGACGACGAAGGAGTCTTCCTTGCCAATAAGGTTCTCTTCAAGGTCAGCGAATTGTCCTTCGTGCTTAAGCGCCCGACTCATGAGGCCTACGTCGATTCCATTTTGGAACAAGCGGCGGCTGCCGAATCAAAGATCACCCTCACCGAAGCATACCGCGTCATTGATCCCGACCAGTTGATGGAGGGCAAGATGAGCCGTGAACAGCTACTCAAGGGCGACGAGGCCGTCGTGGTGGACGCAGGTGAGGAGCTTTCCATCGATGCTCTCGACAAGATGGAGGATGCCTTTCTTGATGCGCGAAGCTACGATCAGAAGTTGTCGACCAAGTTTCTTGCTGCGTCCTGGGATTGGGTCCGTGAACAACCCGGATATTCCGAGAAAGAAATGCAGGGAACCTACGTGGTCACCGAGGAAATCTGGACCGACCGCCGTAAAGAAGATGCCGACAAGCTCAAGCAGCTGACTTTGCAGGCTCCGCTTTCAGTGTCCTTCAAAGTGGACCCGCCGTTCACTCTTGTTCTCGGGCCCAACGATCTTGTCAAGTATGACAAGGAAAGTGGCCAGCTTCGCGATGACACCACCATGGCCGGTGAGCTACTCCCAAGTCCGATCATCATGGGAGTCGATGCGCTTGACTTCCGGACCACCGCGCAGCGTGCCGAGGCCGAGGGTCTTGATCCACTTCCAGTGATCGAGGGCACCTGGCTTCTCACCCACAAGCCTGTCCACCATCACGGTGACGCCGGTGAAAAGGGCGAAGGCGGAGATGATCGAAACACCTTCAAGAAGATCTGGGATTGCCACATGGCCTGGCTCAAGACCGAGGAAAAGCGTCTTGCCGAGAAGGACCGGGAGCCCACCGACAATGATCGCTATCGGGTAAATTGGGACCAGATCATCGCCTACAAGGAACTCGATTATGACGCTGCGAAGGTTGAAGAATACTGCGCTGACCGTGATGACGACAAAGAGCTCTACAGCTCGGGTCTCTTCGATCTCAAGGGCTTTGCGGGTGCCAATCACAGCAAGTTCGATTTCCCTCATCTCGAAATTCCCCGCGAGAGGGTGAACTTTGAGTCCACCTTCACTCCGAAGTGGAACACCTATTACGCCATCTACTTCACCATCACCGGTCTTCACGGTCTTCACGTGATCGGGGGCGCGATTGTTCTTGGTTACTACCTCTTCTTCGGACGGAAGATGTATGAATCCAATCCCGAGTGGCTGGCGAACAGGGTCGAGATTGGTGGCCTCTTCTGGCACTTTGTTGACCTCGTCTGGATCTTCCTCTTCCCGATCCTCTACTTGATGTAATCTCGATTTTCCCAACCGAATCCAACCTCATTCACTTATGGCTGATTCCATTGCAGAAGTTCAGAAAGCGAAAAAGCTCTACATGTTCATCGGGCTTCTTCTCTTCTTTTTCACCGTTGTCACCGTCATGGTGGCCACTGTTGAGGACCTCGACTTTGGCGAGCACGGCTTCGACAAGGCTGATGCCATCATTGGTCTGCTCATCGCGGCCTTCAAAGCTTCCCTGGTGATGATCATCTTCATGCACCTCAACCATGAGAGGCCGTTGATCTACTTCGTCTACATCCTCGGAATCGTGATGGCCATTTTCTGTATGTGGCTGATTGGTTGGTCCAAGAGCGATATCACCAGCTTCGGTGATCCCAACGCGAAAGACGGTTTCTACGACCCTGCAAAACCTGCGACTGATCCCCACGGTGGATCGGACGACTAACCGCATTCAAACCATGTCGATCAAAGGCTTCCATCTCATCTTCATCTTTGTCGCGGCCCTTTTCAGTGCGGGTGTCGGGGTGTGGGCCTTGTTCCTGGATGACAAGTCCAGCGGGATCGGCACCAAGATCTTCGGCGGGGTCACTCTCGCTGCCGCAGTCGCTCTCGTGATCTACGGCATCTACTTTCGCCGCAAAGCCAAAGACATCATTGTCTGAATACCCAAATCCACCCCGAGACACCCATGAACTCCATCCTCACTCCTTTGGCTTGCGCCACTTGCGCCCAGGCTTTCGAACACGGCGGAAAAGATGCCGCCGGATGGGCCATTGCCCTCATGCTTCTCGTCATCGTTCCTCTCGTGACGATGGTGGTTTGGTTCATGATCAAGATCGCAAAGCGCGAGAAGTCAGGCCTCGATCCTGAATTGTGCGACGACTACGTCGCTCCGCCCTCAAATTCCTAAATCTTTCCCGATATGTTTATTCCTCTCAACTGGTCAAAATGGCTCGGCATCCCGGAGAATTTCTCGGATCACGGAAGTAACGTTGATCACCTGATCGACATTGTTCACTGGTTCATGTTCGCCCTTTTCGTGGGCTGGACCCTCTTCTTCCTCTTCTGTCTCTGGAAGTTCCGCGCTTCCAAGAATCCGAAGGCCAGCTACCACGGAGTTCAAAACCACGTTTCCAGCCACCTGGAAATCGGTGTGGTCATTATCGAAGCCGTCCTTCTCCTCGGTTTTGCTTTCCCGCTTTGGTGGGAGCGCACCGATCAATTCCCCGAAGTGCAAAAGACCGACCCGACCCGCGTTCGCGTGATCGCTTATCAGTTTGGTTTCCAGTATCACTATCCTGGTAAGGACGGGAAGTTCGGGCGAATTGACCGGACCCTCGTGAAAGGACCGGGCGATGCCTGCATCGACCCGGACGATCCCCAGGGATACGACGATTTCATCTCGGGCACGCTCAAGCTGCCCGTCGATCGCAACGCCATCCTCCAGATCACTTCGACCGACGTCATTCACAACTACTCCATCGTCCCGATGCGCATCCAGCAGGACGCCATGCCCGGCAAGGACATCCCGATGTGGTTCAAGCCGATCAAGGAGCTCGAGACCGGTGTGGTTTGTGGCCAGCTTTGCGGTGAGAACCATGCGGTCATGAAGGGCACCATGGAGGTGATTGCCCAGAAGAAGTATGACAGCTGGGCGATCGAGCAGAGCGACGCTGCCTTCAAGAAGTCACCGGGTGGCAAAGCCGCCAGTGAGGTGGCCAAGAGGTAGGGAAATTGCCTGCGGGGCGATTCTTACATCATGTTGGCCGACTCCTTTTTAATCGGCTTGGGAATGTGGTGTTTCCGGGCCATGGCCTGATAAGTCAGGTTTGAAACGCCGCGGATGACATTGGCTCGTCCCGAGATCCAGCTGCCATAGGCTTTGGTGCGGGTCTTGCGTTCGATGATCCCCACAAGGATGTAAGGGTAGGTCTTTCCGTTTTCTCCTTTCGCGAGGAGAATCCCCATATCGCCGCAGCACATCGCAGTGCTGCCGGTCTTGTTAAACACCTTGGTTCCTTCAGGAACTGACCTCACGCGGGTGTAAAGCCGGTCGATGCCGGGTAAACCCATAAGCCGGAGAATCTCGGTTGAGTAGGGAAGTCGCTTGTTCCAAAGTTCGATGAGAAAGCGGGTGTAATCGGCAGCCGATTCCCGGTTGCTGTAGGTTCGTCCGCCCGCCGGGATGTATTCCACCAGGCTCAACTGACGACAAAGCTGCGGATAATGGGCCTTCAAGAGCCTCGAGGTTTTTGCGGGCCCACCGGTTTGCCGCATCACCCAATTGGTGGAGTCGTTGTCACTCTTTTGAATCATGAGCTCCATGTGCTTCCGGCTGATGGGTCCGTATCTCAGCTGACCGGCATTGACCTGATGAAAAAAGGCCAGCGCAAGGTAGGGCTTGATCATGCTGGCGGCCTGAAGGCTGGTGTTTTCGTTGATGCTGGCAAGCTTTTGGCGGGTGGTCAGGTCATAGACCACCCAGGCCGTCCGCTCGTTGCTTTGCACGGCGCCGCTGGCCCGCTGGGATTTTACGAATCGTTCGATGGCGGTTTCCAAGGAGCTTTCGTTGTCATCTTTGGCGATGGCGGTAGTTGAGAGCCCGAGGGAGGTGATGAGAACTCCGGCAGCTGCCGGAACGAATGATGATCTCAAAATTCGCTTCATGATTTTTAATTATTTCGATGGCCTAATCTCTCAGGAGATTGAAACAACACCTCTCTATGAAGCGAAAAAGCGGGGTCATTTCAAGAGTTTATGGAGATTCCAGGAATCCCGGTGGCAGAGGACAAAAAAGAACC
>JASFWU010000238.1:0-4803 GCA_050049035.1 Akkermansiaceae bacterium
TCGATGAGAGAAGCGGTCCGGTGGCGACCACTGCGGCATCGGCCCAACTCCTCGCTGATGAGGTTGGCTTGTCTTCTGATGCACCAGATGAGGTCCAGCGCATCTGGGACCTCCTCAGCAGCACTGATTCCATTACCGAGCTCTTTGAAGTGGTGGGAACGACCGAGTATCCCTTGGTGGGAGCACGGGCCCAGATTCGCACCCGCGAGACCAATCTGGGACGCCTCGTTTCGGATTCCACTCTCTGGTATGCTCAACAGTTTGCCGACGACGAGCGGCTGTCCTACGATATCGAGATCGCTCTGAAGAACGGGGGCGGCATTCGTGATGACATCCAGGGGCCAAACATCACCCGGCTTGGAATCGGAGCGGCGCTGGCCTTTGATAACCGTCTGGCCGTGATGCAACTCGATGCCAACGAATTGCTGGCAGTCGTCGAAAATGCGGTGAGCCGATTCCCGGCGGTCGACGGTCGCTTCCCCCAAGTTTCGGGAATGGAGTTGGTCTTTGATCCCTCCAGGCCCGGTGTGTCGGATCAGGAATCGATGACCACGCCTTCGAGAATCGAGTCGCTGATCGTCACTCTCGCTGACGGTTCTCCCGACGTGGTGGTCCAAAACTTCACCTTGGTCGGTGATCCCGGACGGACCTTTGGTTTGGCGACCAACAACTTCCTCGCAACAGGGGGAGACGGCTACGCGGCACTTGGCGCGATCAGCTCGGATCCAGCTCGCGAAGTCCTGCAGACCTCCATCGGAGAGCAGCAGATCCTTGCCGAGTATATTGACGGGCCACTCGATCAGGAAGTTGATCTGGAGGACGGGGTTTTGGTCCCACGCGTCTCGATTTTCCGGTCTCCCGGACTCCTTGCTTATGAAAGCTGGGCCTCCCAGTTCTTCCAGGCAGGTGATTCTTTGACTGGCATTAACGATGACTTCAACGGAGATGGAGTGAGCAATCTCTCCTCGTTTGTCTTCGGTCTGGATCCGCGGGACTCATCAGGAGGTGGCAACCTGCCGACTCTTGCGAGGGATGGTCAGGATGTTCTCATCACGATGACCGTGGTTTCCGAAGAAGGAATCGCGATTTCATACGAATCATCCGAGAATCTGACCGACTGGACGCCTCTCACTGCGGATGTGGATTACACCGTGGAAGGCACGATTGATAACGGCGACGGAACTGAAACCGTGACACTCAGGGTTACCGGAGCCAATGGTCGCCACCAGTTCTTTATGCGGACAAGGATTGAGTTGAATTAGCACCGGATTCCACCCCGGTTGTCCGATCAGCTGTTTCTGTAAACGGCAGGTTGCAGCCGGGGCGGTTCTCCTTAACGGTTTGAGGCACTCAACGTTCCTCTTGATTTGACAACACTCAGCGTTGGTTAATCCCGTCCCGCTGTGTTCCAAAGCTTGAGATCGAGCGCGGTGCGGGCGGCTTCGGACTCGGCCAGCTTCTTGCTCGATCCGGAGCCTTGTCCCAACCGCTTGTCTTTCCAGAGAACGGCGCAATTGAAGACCCGCTCGTGAGGAGGCCCATCTTCCGAGAGAACTTCGTAAACCGGAGAGTCCTGGGAGAGCTTTTGAAGAATCTCTTGAAGTTCGCCTTTGAAGTTCCCGCGCGCTTTTGAGGGATTGAGCGTTTCGAGCTGAGGAGCCAGAAGTTGCAGGATGACCTTGGTTGCCGCTTCGAGTCCTCCATCAAGATAAATGGCTCCGGCAATCGATTCGAAGGCATCGGCGAGGTTGGAATCTCGCAGCCGTCCGCCACTTCCGGCCTCGCCGTTACTCATGAGGAGTTCTTCTCCGAGCGAAATGTCGCGGGCGGCGTGGGCCAAGGCCGGTCTGGAAACCACCGAGGCACGGAGTTTGGTCAGAGTGCCCTCCTTGAGATCGGGGAAGCGGTGATAGAGATGATTGCTGATCGCCAGCTCCACCACGGCATCACCGAGGTATTCAAGCCGCTGGTTGTCGGGTGGGGCAGGACGGATTTCCGAGGAAAGACTGGGATGGGACAAGGCCTCCTTCAGAAGTGCCTTGTCTTGAAAGTGGTAATCCAGTCGTTCTTCGAGATTCACGTGCAGGGTGCTACTTCTTTCCGGTCATCATTGTCCAGTGTCTGCCATGAGGGCCGATTCCAATGAGATTGGGCCCCTTTGCAAACATGATAAAGCGGTGACCGTCCGATCCAAACCAGGCGTTGTAGGCTGCAAGCGGTGAGCCCGATCCCACAAAAATGTTTTCGCCGGTCCAGCGGTGCTTGAAGCCCGCTTTCTTGGCACGGTCGTTTGGTGTTTTCTTTCCAGGCACCGGCGACTGGTGGGCGAAGAAGCCCATCGTGGCCATGTCGCGCGAGTGATCGACAGAGGCCTGCGAAAGCCGCTCTTCGAGTCGCAGTGGGGTGAGGGCAAAAAGGGCCCGGTTGTCGTTCAGGACACGGGTGAAGGTTTTCTGTGAGGCGTTCGCCCATGAGCAGGCATCGTTGTCGGCGTGAGCCTTTTCGAGGTCGGTCTTCTCTTTCTGGAGCCGGACGATGGTGGCCTTTGTTTTCAAATACTCGGATCCTTCAAAGCTCTCCTCGAGAGCGGTTTTCGGAGTGCACCCCGCGGCCTTTTCCTTTTCGCCGTCGACGAGGTTGATTTCGCGATGCACTTCGGAAAGCGCGGTTGAAACCGCGGTGATCGATTTTTCAAGGGAGGTCCCGTCCTTGGCTGCCAACTTCTGGGCCTTCTCGTAGAGTTTGGCGAGCGACTCCATTTCGCGATTGAGCATGGCGATCTTGGCCGGGTCTTTCTTGTAGTCGGTCTTGATCAAGGCGTAGATCCGGGTGCGCTCTTTGTTGAGCTCGTCCGCGAGTTGATCCAATCCAGCGAAAGGATTGGCACGCTCGTCTTCGAGCAGGTCGGAGAGTTTTTCGGTATGGATGTCCCGGGCCTTCTCAAGGATCCGACGGTAAATCGCACCTCCTTCGTCGCCATAAAGCTGGAAGGTCCGGTAGGCCGCCGCCCGTTTCTCCGGATCGGAGTTTTGCATCCACTGCAGGGCTTTCTTGGCCACCAGATTCGGCATCGCAGGGTCCTTTTCCTGGCCCGAAGCGCCGAAAATGGTAGCGGCGAGGGTCAAAACTCCGGCGAACTTGATCATTGGAGGAGCCTGACAGGTTGACGGATTTTTTCAACCGCACACTTTTTCGTCGCTTGACCATCAAGGGCATTCCCCGTTTCGTGCCCTCCATGCAGCGCATTCAACTGAAGTCCAAGCTTCACCGGGCCGTCATCAAGCAGGCCGACATCGATTATGAAGGGAGTATCGAGATTCCCTCGGATCTGATGGAGGCCGCAGGGCTTTGGGAAGGGGAGAGGGTGCTGGTGACCTCCATGACTTCCGGGAACCGGCTGGAAACCTATGCCCAGGCCGGGGAGCCGGGGACAGGCCACATCATTATGAACGGCGGCGCGGCCCATCTCATCAAGAAGGATGAATGCGTGACCATCATGGCCTTCGGGATTTCCAGTGAGCGGATTGTTCCGATCCGGCTTGTTCTGAACCCGGACAACGAAATCGTGAAATCCGGTCACTGAGGCGGTTTTGCGGGATTTTTTGTGCGAAAACTCCCTCTTTACAAGTCGGGGCGAACCGGTATCTTCCCGCCCCCATGCAAATCGCAATCAATCTGGTGATCGTCGTTCACGTTGTCGTGAGTCTTTTGCTGATCCTCGTGATCCTCATGCAACGCCCGAAGCAGGAGGGTCTTGGAGCCGCTTTCGGTTCTGGAATGACCGATGCTGCCTGGGGAGCCCGGACCACGGACGTCCTGCAAAAAGGAACCGTGTATCTTGGCACTTTGTTCTTTGTTCTTTCCCTCACGCTCGGCGTGCTCATCGGGAAGCAGAATTCGGATCTGGGTAAGGACTTCTCCTCCGATGGTGCCGGAAGTGGTGGCGATCCCGTCGAGGTGGTGGAAGAGGAAGAACCGGAGACCCCGACAAACCCACTCACTGTCCCACCAGCGAACACAACTCCGCCAGCGAACACAACTCCGCCAGCGGACACAACTCCGCCAGCGAACACGACTCCACCGGCGAATACCACTCCGCCAGCGAATACGACTCCTCCAGCCGAAACTCCCGAGGACAAGCCAGCTGAGACTTCGGAAGACAAACCAGCTGAAACCCCGGCTGAGACTCCTGCCGAGGAGCCAGCCGAAAACAATCCGGCCGAGTAAAGCGGCCGGATCACATTGGACATGTCCCGCCCGGTGCCAACAGAAGAGGCAGCATGGGCACGTCCGAAGGCCTTTGCGGCCAAACCCGATGAAGGCCCCTACGGCCTGGTCGATGCCAAGGGCAACACCCACGCCTTTGAGTCGCTCGATGAACTCAAGTCATACCTCGATACCGGGAGAGGCCGGTTGGCATTGGTTTGGCATCCGGGTAGCAAGCGTCTGGTAGCGCCCGAAGAACTGAGTGAGCTCGCTCCTTCTCTTCGCAAGCGTCGCCTGATCTTCGCACAGGAAGACGAAGATGACTTCCGCAAGACTCTGCCTTTTACCGGTTTGGCGGCTCTGTTCGGCGCCTATGTCTTTTTTACAAAGAGCACGGTCTACGGGTTTGAGGGGCTCGACTTCCTCGTTTTGACCGTTTTTGTCTTCCTTTATTTCACTGCCCGACCTTGGTGGGAAGCGCGAAAGGGGCGTCGCTCCGCAAAGAAGATCACCCGCAAATCCCTCGCGGAAGAGGTGCCCGAAGCTCGGTTCGAATTGTGGCTCGATCAGCAAAAAACACCTTACACCATTGCCTTG
>JASFWU010000239.1:0-4786 GCA_050049035.1 Akkermansiaceae bacterium
CTTTTCCCTGGTAGGTCGCTGCCAGGTCTTCCGCGATCCCTTCACTGAGCCAAACCTCGACATGCGAAATGAGTCGATGCATCGAAAGATGAGTTAGCTCGTGAATCGTCAGGTCAAAAGAGTGGGTGGGTAATCCGCCGCTTTCCGTTGGTTGCTGAAACAGCTTTTCCCACTGAAGGAGGACAACATTGCGTCGTGAATCATAGAATCCCGCCGTGTTCCCGGCTCCACCGTCGGCGAGATAGGCTTGTCTGGTGGGATGAAGAACGATCTTTGCTTTTCGATCTGATGGCGCAAGCAAGGGAAGGGGAAGAGCTTCGAGAACGAGCGGGACGGATTCTGCACAGGTAAAGAAATCAGCCAGGAATTGCTTTGAGTGATTCTTGAAGGAAATGAGGTCGAAGTGCGCGCTTCGATAGTGGTTCCTTTCCAGATCGACGACCTTGAAACTTCCGGCCTTCTGAGGCGCTTTGAAATTTGAAGGCCATTTCTGGGCGGTCGCGATCGAGCCTGCTAACAAGAGGGCAATTGCCGTGATGATCCTAGTCCTCATCGAGCGGGACGATTTTGATGTTCCCGCTGGGTGCTGCCTGGAGATTTCCCGCAAGGGTTTCGGTGGCCGGCTTGGAGGGAGCATCCTTGCCATCGAGAGCACTTTTGAGAGCTTGTTCCACCAACTGGCCACAGTGGATCTTCATCGGTGGAAGCGGTCCGAGGTCTCCCGAGAGTTCGTCGGGCTTGAGGTTGCGGGCTTCCTCGGTGGTTTTGCCTTTCAAAAGTTCGGTCGCCATTGAGGCCACCGCGATGGCAGTCTGGCAACCAAAAGCCTGAAAGGAAGCCCGATCGATGACCTTGCGACCGTCCTTTTCGGTGAACTTCAACCACATCCGAAGCATATCACCGCAGTCGGGCGAACCCACCGTGCCTACCGAATCGGCATCCTGCATCTCACCTACGTTTTTGGGATTTGAAAGGGCCTCGCGGGCGCGGTCTTCGAATTTTTCGGTCATGGGGAAACATTAGGCTGCACTGGAAAAAAGTCTAGTTTGGTGACGCCTCAGTTCTCGTTCAGGACGAGCTCTAAAAATGCTCTTCCTAAGACTCAGGCCTCTTAATTACGGATTCGCTCAGGTAACATAGCGGAGGATATCGAATCGAAATCCGTTTGCTTTCTGGTTCGACCAATCGTGCTATGGCGGGCAGGGTTGCGATAGTGAAATTGGTTTTAAGAACCAAGCACCTTTCCTTTCATCCTTCCATGCCCCGCTCCAAGAACGTTTTCAATCGAGGCTTTTCGGCTCTCCTCGTCACTCAGTTTTTTGGGGCCGTCAACGATAACATCCTCAAGCAGGTCATCATTCTGGCGGTCGCTTCAGGCGGCATTTGGGCCTCCCAATTGGGAGATGGCGGCCAGGCCTATGTCGCCCTCTGCCTAACGATTCCCTTCATTCTTTTTTCGGGCACCGCCGGCCAGGTCGCGGACCGCATCAGCAAAAGTCGCATCACGGTGTGGGCCAAGATCATCGAAGTCGGTCTCGCCTTCCTCGCCCTTGGAGCATTCTGGGCCGGCAGTCTCAACGCCTGTCTCGTGCTGATGATTCTCCTGGCAACCCAGAGCGCTTTTTTTGGTCCGGCGAAATACGGCATGATTCCAGAGCTGGTCGATGACGGAGCCCTGAGCAAGGCAAACGGGACCATCAACATGTTCACCAATCTGGCGGTGATCGGAGGAACCCTCGCGGCCGGTATGGTCTATGCCAAGTATGCTTCCGGAACACCTGTCGATGGGCAGCCCGCCTCAAACACCCTTTGGGTCCCGGGAGTCGTGTTGATCGTCATTGCGATCATCGGGCTCCTTCCATCACTCTTGATTCCCAAACTCAAGAATTTTGACCAATCCCTGCCCATCGACCTCAACCCATTCCGTCCCTATTTCCAGGCGCTTCGGGAAATGGCCGGGAGCTCACTGCTGCTGGTCGCAATGGCGTGGGGATTTTTCTATCTCCTCGGGATGATGGCTCTCCTTGTTCTTCCCGACTTCAGCGAACTTCTCAGAATCAGCCCTGAGATGAACAACAACCTCCTCGGCGTCCTTGGAATCACGATTGGGATTGGCAGTGTCGTGGCGGGATTGATCTCGGGGAAGCACATCGAACCCCGCCTGATTCCTGTTGGTGCGGTAGGGATGACGGTCTTTTTCAGCCTGTTGGGACTTGTCCCGCTGGATTTCTGGACGGTCGCGGGTCTTCTAGGAGGCGCCGGGTTTTGTGCCGGATTCTATATCGTTCCGCTTCAGGCGCTCTTGCAGCATCTTTCACCTCCCAACGAGCGGGGTCGTTTTCTCGGCACCGCCAATGCACTGAGTTTTGTCTTCAGCTCGCTGGGAGCAGTGCTGGTCCGCTTCTTCCGGAATCAGTTTGAGATGGCTGCCAATCATGTCTTTCTCATGATCGGAGGTCTGGCCATCGTCGGATCAGGCCTCTTGTTATGGCGGATTCGCGAGCTCCTGGTCGACCCTTCGATTCGCAAAGCCGAAACCGAGGAGAACCTTTAGGGGAAAACCGTGACCCTCATTGTGAGGCCAATTCCTGCAGGCCCTTGAGATCAAGTTTCCCGGTTCCCAAGTACGGAATCTCTTTGACTTTGCGGAACTGGCCGCGTTTGGGCTTCCAAAGATTGGGCAGGGAAGTATCGGCAAGATCATTGATGACCTTTTCAAGGAGCTCTTCATCGGCTGTGTGAATCACCACCAATTGTTCTCCCTTCTTTTCATCGGGAACTCCCGTGACAGCAAAGAGCCGGGCGTCCGGACCGGCCAGATCGTTGAGCGTTTCTTCGACTTTGCCATGGGGAACCATCTCGCCACCAATCTTGCTGAACCTGCTCAAACGTCCCTCAATCCAAAGAAAGCCATCGTCATCAATCCGCACGATGTCCCCGGTGTCATACCAACCGTCTTGAAGAACCTCGCCGGTCTTTTCCGGAAGTCCAAGATAGCCCATCATCACATTTGGGCCTTTGACTTTGAGCAGGCCTGCTTCTCCGGGTGAAACCTCGTCGCCAGTTTCTGGCTTCACCACTTTGGCCTGCATGTCACCCAGAAGTTTTCCAATGGAGCCCGGTCGGTTGGTGTCTACCGCATTCACCGCAATGCCAGGGGAACACTCCGTGGATCCGTAGGCTTCCACCGGAAGACATCCAAACTTGTCGGCAAATGCCTTCGCCATTTTCCCGGGAAGCTTCTCGGCGCCAACAACCGCCAGCCTGAGACTGGAAAGTTGATCCTCACTCAAGCCACGAAGATAAAACTGAAGGAAAGTTGGTGTGGCCAACAAAATGGTGGCCCCGTGTTCCTTGGCTAGAGGACCGATCATCTTGGATTCCATCGGATTGAAATGATAGGCGCATCCAAATCCTGCCACAGCCGGACCGGCAATTGTCGCCATAAAGCCAAAGGAATGGAAAAACGGCAGGACTCCCAGCATTCGGTCTTCGGGAACAAATGAGTAGACTTCGCTCACCTGGTCCACATTGGAGATGATATTGCGATGGCTTAGCATCACCCCTTTGGGATTTCCCGTACTTCCGCTGCTAAAAATCACGGTTGCAAGGCCATCCGGTTCGGCCTGGTCGCCCCCAAGTTGTCTCAGGATCATTTTGGATGAGGCTACCTTTGCGAGGAAACCCGCTCTCACTTTCTCCAAAAGGCGAGGGCCACTGGCCAGGTCCTCCAAAAAATGCACCCCTACCGACAGATCCAATTTCAAACGCTTCATCAACTTCCCTGAAACCACCAGGTCGGTAATCCCGCATTGCTCAAGGCAGGACTGAATGCCTTCCGGGGACAGGGTGTAGTTGAGGTTGACGGGAACCTTTCCCATCAAAAGGGCCGCCCAATTCACCAAAACCCCTCCGACTGACGGGGGCACCAGGATTCCAACTTTGCCTTGATCTTTCCAGATCTTCTCCAACCGTCCTGTCAGAAAGATGGACTTCGCGAGGGCTTCGCCAAAATTCACTTTTGCGCCGGTCGAATCTGCAAAGGCAAAGAGACCACTTTGACGCCGACACGTTTCGACCAGCAATTCAGGTAAGGTTTGTTTCATCGTCATAGCCCGAAGACTGTCGGAATTCGACTATCGATACGAATCGTTATTGGCGGGAGTTAACATTGATTCAATCAATTTAGGCGCTCACTCATCATTGCAAACTCCTGGCTCTTCAATGTGTCCGGGGGTCAGCCTCGCGATAGATCGTCGAGCAACTTTGAACCGGGAGTTTCATTGGACTCGTTCAGGACATCGATCCCCGTCGTGATTCTCTTTTCCATGGCGGCCGTCAGTTCCGGAACGGCATCTCTGCTTTTGCCGCCGACCTGCGCAAGAACAGATCCAACTTCGATGGGTTCGCCAATCCTGACCAGGGCTTTGCGTGGTCCCAGCGGCTTGAAACTCTTCGAGTAGAAATCCTCGCAGAGCCTTTCAACCGTTTCCGCATATCGATCCAGGGTTGGATGCTCATTCAAGTAGGGCAGGACGTAGGCTAACAATCGAAAAACCAGAATGGCCCGGTCGGCCAAGGGAGCCAAATCGTCCCGCGTTTCCTCGTCATTGGATTCGGTGCTGAGTCGTAGTTGATGGATTCGCGACCGGACTTTGCGCACGCGGTCGACGATGAAAACCTCCTCGTCGGTTTCCATTTCGAGCTCCGATTCAAGATCCGCTACCAATCGCCTGGAAAGGTCAAAGAGCTGATCCTGTATTTCGACTGGGCTGGTCACGGTGAA
>JASFWU010000241.1:0-4736 GCA_050049035.1 Akkermansiaceae bacterium
TTGTTGGTGAAGCTTGGCTCCAATGCTCTGCAGCTCACCGGGGTCTCACCTTCGATTGCGAGATTTCAGGCTGCTTCCGCTTTCTTTGGAGTTGGATTTACCACTTCGGAGGCTGAGTTGGTTGTGAAACATCCGGTTCGGCGAAAGATCATTCTGCATCTCATTATTGCCGGAAATATCGGTCTCACCTCGGCCTTGGCCACTCTCCTGGTGACCTTGGTGGGGAGCAATGAGCGTGGAATGGGGATCACGATGGCTTGGCTTGGGGTGACTGCACTCGGCATCTTCGCACTCGGGGTTTTCTTCAATCTCAAGGTCATCAGCGAGCCGCTCGACCGTTTCATGCGTAAGACTCTGGAGAAAGCGGGGCTGAACCGGGTGGTGGATTTTGACTACCTTCTGAACCTTCGGGACGGCTATTGCGTCTTTGATGGTGAGATTCACAAGAGCCATCCATGGGTGGGTAGCGAACTCTGGGAACTCAGGCCAGCGGACCAGGGTGTCATCGTGTTGGGGATCTACCGGACCGGTGGGGAGTTTATCGGGGCTCCCAAAAAAGACACGCTGATCAAAGAGGGGGATCTTTTGATGATCTACGGCCGAGATGAAGACGTCACCAGGATTTTTGGCATTTCCAATCCCGGTGACGAGGAGGATTAAGCGGGGCTTGAGGAGTCGGTCGTTGCCTGATGAAGATTGGGCCGGGTCTTTCGAAAGAGCCCTTCTGGGCCGAACAGCCAGGCGGCGAGAAACAGCAGCCCGGTGGCGGTGGCCATCATCCCCGAGCTCGTGGATTCGGGAAGGCCGAGAAGGTTCGGGAGATAAGAAAGCGCCTGTCCCAGAAGAGCAGAGAACAAAGCCAGCAAGAGGCTGAGGAAAATGAGAACAGGAAGTTTTCGCGTGAGAAGGAAGGCTGTGGCGGGTGGAACAATCAACATCGCAATCACAATGATCGAACCCACTGCTTCAAAAGCGGCCACCGTTGTCACCGCAACCATGGTCATCAGCAGGTAATGCATCAAGCGGGGCCGGAATCCCAAGGTTTCGGCCAAGCCGGCATCAAACGACGCTAGCGCGAATTCTTTGTAGAAGACCAGAATGACAGTGGCATTGAATAAAAGAACTCCTCCCAAAACGAGGGCGGCCCTGGGGAGTTGGAATATGGTTTGGTCGGTTTCGAAAAGAATTACCAGATCAAGGGCTACCAGTTCCAGTTCACCGTATAGAACACATTGTGCGTCGAGATCAACCTGATCGGCTGCCTTCCGGATCAGTACCAATCCAATGGCAAAGAGGGTGGTGAAGACGATGCCCATGGCGGCTCCTCTTTCCACTTTGCCAAAGCGGCTGATCCATTGAGTGAAGAGAGCAGTAAGAAGTCCCGTAACCACGGCGCCGAGAAACATCCATCCGGTGGAACGGGTGCCGGAAAGAAGGAAGGCCATCGCCAGACCGGGCAGGACCGCGTGGCTGATGGCATCACCCATCATGCTCATGCGGCGGAGAAGTAGAAAAGTTCCCGGTAAGGCGCAGGCCATCGCGCAAAGGCTTCCGACCAGGATGATGTAAAAATCGTTGATGGTCATGTTGCAAGGGGAGTCAGGGAGAGGGTTGGATCTTATGAGGAGAGGCAACGGTGGGTTTCGCGAGATCGAGCTCCGCTTCAAGCTGTCGTACGATTTCCGCGCCGAGGAGGTGCTCCACCATGTCCGCATCGCGATCGACATGACTGGGCGCGATGTCGGCGTGCTTGATCAAATAGAGTTCCCAAAGCCGATGGTTTCGGGTCAGTCTGGAAGCTTCTCCAAACCCAGCCTCGGAAAGACGGAGCTCGCCGGATGGCTGTCGCTCCAGATGATCCTCCGCCCGGGCCTGCCTGATGAGACGGGGGAGTTCGCCTTTTGACCAGTATCGATGCCTGCGCAGAGCCTCGAGTGAGATGGGGAGATTCTGTAACGGAGTTGCATCCTGCGAATTCTCAAGAATCTCGTACGTGGATCGCAGAAGATGCTGGCGCCCCACTTTTCGCTGAAGACGCAGGTGACGAAGATAACGGGGGAGAACACCGCGTGCGCGGCCGAAGATCATACTGAAGACGAAGACCACGGCGGCAGTGATCACGATCAAGGCCCCGGCGGGAAGCCTTTCGTATAGAGCCGAGATTGAGGCACCCAGCCAGCCGGAAAAGGCCCCGAGAATGGCAGAGAGAAGAAGCATAGAGCCGAGTCGATGGGTCCAGAATCGAGCTGCGGTGGGAGGAATGATCAGAAAGGCGATGATCAAAATCAACCCCACTGCCTGAAGGCCGACGACCGTGATCGCGGTCACCAGTCCCATCAGTATCAAATCAAGTCGAAGCGTCGGCCACCCTTGCGTCGAAGCGAAACCAGAATCGAAACAGAGAAGGGTAAGCTCCTTCAGCAAGAGCAGGGTCACCAGGATGGTTGCCAGGAGGGTGAGCGAAATGAGGAGAAAATCAGACCAGATCATCAGGGCGGTTGTTCCGAAGATGAAATCCGTGAGCCCGGCGGCGCTGTTGCCAGGCATGTCTTCAACCATCTTGAGAATGGCCACTCCCAAACCGAAGAAGACTGAGAGAACAATCCCCATCGCGGCATCGTCTTTTAAGCGGGTGGTACGACGGATTGCCAAAACCATCAGGATGCCGATCAGTCCGGTCACCGTTGCCCCGAGAAGAAGACCGGGAAGACTCCGCCCGCTGAACCCCAAAGCGGACATGACGGCGAAAGCGAGGCCAATACCCGGGAGGGTGGCGTGGGAAAGGGCGTCCCCGAGAAGTGATTGCTTGCGGAGCAGGAGAAAACAACCCACCAGCCCGGCTGCCATGCCCAGGAAAGTGACTCCCAGGACCGGCAGGCGGGTGTTGTGATACTTTAAGAGCAACGTTTCCTGAAGAAGTTCCCAAGTCATGATCGGTGGACTTTAGGTTCGGCCAACATTCTTGAGAGCCTGGGCGATGTCATCCAGCAGGTTGAGCTTTCCACCGTAGGTCTTCTGAAGATTTTCACGGGTGAAAACTTCGGGAGTCGGACCACTGGCAACCACGCGCATGTTGAGGAGAACAAGGTGATCGAAATAGCGGGAGACCGTGGCGAGGTCATGGTGCACGCAAAGGACGGTTTTGCCCTTGGCGTTCAGACCCTGGAGAAGTTCGATGATGGCCTGCTCGGTCGCGGCATCAACGGCCGCGAAGGGCTCATCCATGAAGTAGATTTCCGCGTCCTGTACCAACGCCCGCGCCAGAAAGACCCGTTGCTGTTGACCTCCCGAGAGTTGCGAAATTTGCCGGTCGGCGAGATGACCGATTCCCACCTGTTCGAGAGCCTCAAGGGCTTTGGACTTCTGTGCCTTTCCAAGGCGTTTGAACCATCCCAGTTTGCGATAGGTTCCCATCGCAACGACATCGAGAGCGCTCACCGGAAAGTCCCAGTCGACACTCTCCCGTTGTGGGACGTATGCGATGAGATCTCGCTGTTCGCGGTAGGGTTTGCCATAGACCAAGGTTTCACCGGAGGTGGTGGGGATGAGGTCCAGACAAGCTTTGAGGAGGGTCGATTTACCGGCTCCATTTGGCCCGACAATTCCCGTGAGCGATCCTTCCGGAATATTGAGCTCGACGTCCCAAAGGACCGGCTTGCGATGGTAGGCAACGGTCAGGTCATGGACTGCCAGGGGGATTTCAGGGGGATGCTCTGGATGTCCTGTCGTCATTCGGCGAGCTTGTTCTTGAAGCCTCTTGGAGGAGCTTTTCCCCCGAGCGCATTAACGATGGTGGTGATGTTGTGATCCATCATACCCAGATAGGTTCCCGCATACGTGCCGGGTTGACCCATTGCATCGGAAAAAAGAGTGCCGCCATTGATCACGGTGTGACCTTGTTGGGCCGCTCCCTCAATGACGGCTTTGACAGATTTTTGGGAAACCGATGACTCCACAAAAATTGCCGGGATCTTTTTCTCAACCAGGTAGTTCACCAGATCATTAATATCTTTGGAACCGGCCTTGGATTCGGTCGAAATTCCCTGAATGCCCCGGACTTCGATCCCATAAGCACGTCCCAGGTAGGAAAAGGCATCGTGAGCGGTGACCAGAACCCGTTGGTTCTCGGGAATCGTCGCGAAAGCCTCACGTGCGTATTGATCCATCTCTGCAAGGTCCTTGCGATAGTTGGCCAGCTGCTCGTCAAAGTGGCCGGCATGTTCCGGGGAAAAATCCGTCAATTGAGAGGCAATCTTGTCCGCGACCTTGGTCCAAAGCGAAACGTCCATCCAAAGATGGGGATCGGGATGGTCACCGTCACCAATCAGTTCGACTCCTTCCAAACCTTCCGCCACCGCGATGGTGTCATGTCCTTTTTTGCTGCGACTCTCCAAAAGGGTCCCCATTTTCCCCTCAAGAAACAGTCCGTTGTAGAAGACAAGACCCGCTTTTTGAATCTCGTCGATGTCCGATTTGCCAGGTTTGAAGGAGTGGGGATCGATCCCTTCACCGATGATGTTGACGACCTCCAGTCGGTCCCCGGTAATTTGACGGGCCACGTCTGCAATCATTCCCGTGGTGGTCACCACACGTCCGTCGGTCACGCCGGCTTTGTCCTTGTCGGTGCATGCTGACATGACAAGGGCTGCTACGAAGACGAGCCATGCAGAAATGACTTTCATGAAGGGGATATGCCACCTGATTTTGATTAGTCAAAATCAAATGTTAGATTTTCC
>JASFWU010000242.1:0-4734 GCA_050049035.1 Akkermansiaceae bacterium
GTTCAAGGCCAAGAGAGGAGTAACCGAAGAGGTCGTTCGGGTCTCCGCCGAAAAGGTAGGGGAGACCAAAATCCGACTCGAAGCGCGAGTAGGCCACCGAAGCTTCCACGGGAAGGTGGGAAGGAAACCAACTCAGGCCAATCGACTGGCTGTTGCTTTCCAGGCCTGAGTTGGGGAGTCTCCCGGAGGGATTCTCGATGGGAACGGTCATCCCGGATCCGGGGTCGTTGACAATGGGATTGAAGCGTTCCTCGTAGGCACGCGTTCGGGCGCGACCAGGGATCTTGTAGTCGCCTGCATCACGCAAAGATCCCGTCAGGCTCAGAACAAACTCGTTGAGCTTGATGTCGAGATAACCCGCTGTCGTGAAACCCGATGACACCGAGTCCCAGCGGGACTCCCAGGCTCCACTGAGCGGACGATCGGGGAGTTCGGTGGCAAAGGTCCGGGTGATCGAATTGACCGCGCCTCCGAGAGCCGAGTTTCCAAAACGAAGGGCAGCGGGGCCTCGCAGAATTTCAACCTCACGGAAGAGCAAGGGTTCCAAGGGAATGCCGTGATCCGGGCTGGAGGCTGAGACATCGAGCGTCCCGACCGAGTCCCGTAGCACCCGCACGCGGAATCCGTCAAATCCGCGGATGACCGGCCTGCTGGCACCCTGGCCGTAGGACGAGCTACTGATTCCGGCCTGCCAGCCCAAGGTGTCGCCTAGCGTAGCGCTGGCGATGCGTGTGATGGTTTCCTCCGGGATGGTCTCACACGAACAGAATGGATTGTTGGCGGAAAGGGGAGGTTCTTCCACGCCGGTGACCTCGACCGTGCCCAATTCTCCGTCAATCTCTCCCAGAGTGTTGAAGGCATCTTGACCCATGAGCGGGATCATCCCGGCAAAAAACGAAAGACAAGATCGGGTCACGGCATCGAAATCATCAAAAATTGTTCTTAGTGCAAGTGATTTGCGATTCTTACTTGCAACAAAGTTGCATTAAGGTATTTCTCCCGCGGATGCGCCTCCTAGTCCACCTCCTTGCGCTTGCCCAGTTCGCTTCGTCGGCTGCTGCGGTGGATTTGATTCTTGGGCATTTCGAGTATCAGCTGGACTACAATCTCCCCGAAAGTGGTCCGGTGGATGCCGGCTGGCAGGCTTCCATCAGTTACGATTTGGACGGGAGTTTTGCCGATGACGAAGGGGTCGTTCGCCTTGATGTCGATGGTCTTCGCTTGCTCGCGGCACCATCAACCAAGGTTGATTTGCCAGGGGCCTTCCCGCCGTTTGAGCTTGAGGGAGGCGACCCGCTCTGGCTCCTGTCTCAAAACAACGTTCCCGGAGAGCTTTTTCTGGGATGGCGGGCAATCTACGATCAGGGAATTTTTCAGGTGAATGTGGGGGGGAATTACACGCCCAGCCCACTGGGAAGCATCGGAACAAAACTTCTTTCGGTGACTGGAAGCGGCCCGCAACGGGGTGGGAAGTTTGGAATGTGGACCAGCAGTGGATTCGGGGGCTTTGAATTTCACTATAACACGACCGACGGCATTGATTTGGATGATGAGTTGAGCCCTATTCCTTCCGGAAGTCACAGTCATTACAACTGGGGTTTTACCCGTCCGGGATCATACGAGGTGACCTTCCGGAACGAAGGGAAACTGAATCCACAGTTTGGCAATGAGGTCACTCGGTCTGAATCCACTCTTCGGTTCGTCATTCCGCATGATGGGGTTTTGACAGGGCAGGCCCGTTGGCGTTTGGGTTCAGGAGCAGAAGCGGTTTCAATCTACGATCAGGAGATGCAAGTCGACTATGCTCCGGATCAAGTGGTCTGCGTGGCAAGTGATGGTCAGTTCAGAATGGCCTTGGCCGGCAGCGGAGAAGTCTCGCTCGGGCAGGTGGGAGTCGTTGATCCAGCTTCCATCTCATTCCCAGAGGCCGAATCAATTGATTTGGCTTTGCTCAAACAATCCGGACCCGGAGCGATCACCTTTGAGCAGGATGTCTCGGACAGTGTGTTTGGCTTCACCGAGGACGGGATTTACCGGGTGACTTTACAGGCGAGCCAAGGAGGAGTAACCGGACAACCTTTCACCCTGGTGTTTCTGGTCAATCTGGCTGCCGACTATAGCTACGCCGAATGGGCCGACAGCTTTGAGCGGACTCATTCGCTGGCTTCCGGGACACTTGGTGATCGTCTGGCTGATTACGACCGCGACGGACTTGGCAACGGTCTTGAGTATTTGTTGTTTTGGCACGGCGTGGATCCGGTGGAAAGTGATGGAGCTCTTCTACCAAGGCCACGATTTGTGAATGGCCGGGCTGAGATCGAGTTTCTCCGCGACCTTCACAAAGATGATTTTGCCAACACGCCCCTGGAGTTATCCGCGGCATTTAGTCCCGACCTTCAAGGCCCGTGGCAACCGTGGCGCCGTCTGTTTGCCGAAGGAAACGCCCAGGGCTTTTATGAGAGCGGGGCAGAACGAGGGAACGAGACCTCGGTGGTGATGCGGCGAAAGCTGGTGGTGCCTGACGCAACTGAAAAATCTGGGTTCTTTCGATTCGAGCAAAGGACCCGAAACTGACCCAAAAAAACAAAAACCAAAACAATGAAAAAAATTGTCCCCTTGCTGGCTCTTGCCGGAGTTGGAAGTTCGCAAGCCGTTCTCTTTACGGCGGGAGAGCTTGATTTTGGAGTGATCCTTGAAGGATCGGATTTCGAACTGGAAGCTCACGACGTCGATAACGATATCGAATACGAAGTGGCTGACATCACCGTGCTGACCGGTGCAGATCGTGAGTTTACTGCCACGACCGACCTCCCGGGTGCGGGAGTGACCACCGGTGATTCCCTCTGGATTCTTCCCCAGGAAAATGTCGTAGGTGTTCCTTATGTGGCTCTTGCTTCGGAGGAGCTCCTTGATATCGGAAATGGAGCACTCGACTGGTCCACCAACATTACTTTTACTCTGGGGACGGTGACATCTCCCTCTGGTTCGGGAACCTTCTCGGTGTGGAGCACCGACGGGTTGGGTATCAACACCTTCATCTTTTCCTCCACCAATCCCGGAGCCACAGCCAACAATAACAACTTTGAGTCGTCCTTCGGGCACGATCACGTGAACTGGGGTTTCACCGAACCCGGAGTTTGGTCCGTTGATCTCACTGCCTCGGGAACTCATGTGACTCTTGGAGAACTGACCACGACCGAGACTCTGACCTTCAACGTCATTCCCGAGCCTTCGACTGGATTGATGGCTCTCCTTTCGGTTGTCGGCCTCTCCATGGTCCGTCGACGCAAGTAAGTTGCTTTCCCCCCAATTGAAGCCCCGTTCCTGCCTGTCGGGGGCGGGGCTTTATCCTTTGTTAAATCTGCCCGGATGATTGTTCCCCGTTCTGCCATTGCTCCGCATGTCTTCCGCGACTTCGCGAACGGCATCCAGCAGTTGATGTTTTTCTGGGGACAGGATGTTCTTCATCCGGCCGGCAATCATCTGGTGGCCCAGGGGTTCGAAAGGTCACCTACAACCGGGATCAAAGGGACGAGCTGCTACCGTTTGCCGTGGCAGGGTGGTCACGTCGAACTCTATGGATCGGTGGCGGGCTGGTACGGCAGAGATGGTGGGTTTACCTTCATTCGTCCCAAGCGGCGATGTGTCATTTGGCAGTCTTCCAAAGTGACTCCCATACCGGGTGCCTGGCAGGAGGAATTCATCGATCGCAAGGCCACCCGCGATCAACTCTACGAAGCTTCCTTGCCATTTTTGGATTGGGTTTTGAGCTACGAGGATGAGGTGTTCGAGAAGTTTGGACCCCGATATCGGGAGGGCCATATTCGAATGTATGATCGTATTCCGAAAAACCGTGTTTGGCTTCCCCCTTCTCTCGCCTTGAAATGGTTTCGAACATTCCGGGAGGATCCGGGAAAGCTCTTGAGGCCGCGTCAAATGATCGCAAAGTCAAAATGATTGGTCTCTCTTTATCGGATTCGGCATCGTTGCCTGCGGTGACGCCGATGCGTCCGATGGTGATGCTCACGGGCTTTCTGGGTGCCGGTAAAACGACTTTCCTTCGAAGTGTCCTGCAGGAGCTGGATCAGAAGGGCTATGGAGCCGATGTGATTCTGAATGACCGGGAGAATGCCCGGATCGACCGGGAAACGCTTCGTGATGATGCCAGATCAATCGAGGCTCTCACCGGTTCATGTGTTTGTTGTGACGGCTTGGACCAACTCTACCAGCTCTTGTTGAACGCCAGCCGGACCAAGCACGATGTTCTTTTGATTGAACTCAATGGAACGGCTGATCCGGTTCCGTTGCAGGAAACCTTCATCCTTTTCGAGAAACACATGAAGCTTAGTCCGCGATGGCAGCTGTGTGTCGTTGATGCCCGCTTCTTCGGAGAGCGGACTGCCTTCGCCGATCTTGAGAAACTCCAACTGGAAACCGCGAGTCATTTCTACCTGTCGCATGAAGATGAGGTTGACGAAGAAGCAAGGTCGACTGTCCTCGAGCGGGTCCGATTGATCAACCCGCATGCCAGCCGCACCACCGTGAAGGAGTTTGCCGAAGATCTCTGCACCGTGATTTCCAATAACCAGGGCTTCGTGATGACTACTCCTTCATCGGAAGCCGGCGATGTCCCCTCGTTGCCGTTTGATCAGAAGCTCCACTTGCATCATCGTCATCATGTGGCTCATGAGTTCACGGGCTGCAGCATCGTTTTTCCCGATCCACTCGATGAGG
>JASFWU010000244.1:0-4710 GCA_050049035.1 Akkermansiaceae bacterium
CCACGGAATGAAGGACGGCATCCTTGTTCCCTGCATGTAGGGATCAGGAAAAATTCCGTCCTTCCCCCGGGGGAAATCCTTAGTCGTTTTTGTTCCAGCTGTAAACGTTATCGTCGTTGTATTCGCCGCCGGCCTTTCCGTCTTTCCCTTTATGATAAACGATCGCGCGACGATCGAAGAGAATCTCACTGCCTATATTGTTGGGGACGCGAATCTGGTTGTCCCCATCATAGTTCAACATGACCCAGTAATATCGGTCGTCCTTGCTTGGGTTCAGCCAGGGGCCAAGGAGCTCCGCCCGGTTGTCCGAACGGGCCAGGCCATTGTAGGCAGCATCTCCTTTCCCTTCGGCAAGTTGAAACTGGAAAAACTGCAGGAATTTGGGGTTTTCTTCTGCAGCAACGCGGAGACCGACAAGAGCCGGCATGAATTGGTTATTGGTCCGCTGTTGGTTGTCCTGCGCGTTGTTGTTGGTGGCCATCGGCAGGTAATAGTATTCCTCGTAGAATGCTTCACAGGCCTGGACGAGTTGAGTTGCACAAGTCTGGGCAGACTTCTTTTTGGCATTGTCGATGATCTTGTTGTAGATCGGGAAGCCAATTCCCAGCAGGACTGCGATGATCGAGATCACGACAAGAAGTTCGACCAAGGTGAAACCCCGTCGCGAGGTGGTGTGATTTGTGTTGTTTGTCATGGTGTGGGAGAAGGCTAGCGGGAAAGTCCGGATCTTGGCAACCAAAGGATTTCGCGACTTTGTGCAATATAACACAAGGAAAAGGTCTGTGCATGGGGTTTTTCATCTGGATTGTTCCCCTTGGCGGTTGTGCAAGCAAGCGGGACGAGGCAGAGTCCCGGCATGTCGAAGCCCGAGGAAATGAAACGGAGCATCCTGGCGCTCCTGGGGAAAGAGGGCGGACGGCCGCTAAACAAAAGTGAGCTCGCCAGAGCTCTGGAACTCCCTGGAAGCATGCGAAAGAAGCTTCGGGAGAACCTGGCAGCCCTTGTCGAAGAGGGGCAAATCTCCCAGGGAAAGAAGGGGCGCTACCAGATCGGCAACACCGGGCGATCCCGCGAAGGGTTGGTTGGGAAACTCAAAGCCACCACCACGGGACATGGATGGTTCTTTGTTGATAAGAACGATGAGGGAAATCTGGCAACCGGCATCGACTTCGATGAACAGGATCGCTTTTACGTGTCGCCCCGGTCGATGGGAGTGGCGCTCGACGGTGATCTTGTCCGGGTAAAGCTGGTGAAAAATCAAGGAGGATCGCGGGAGCACAATGATCTCCGGGCCCGGGTGGTGGAGGTGGTCGAACGCCGGTCCAGCAAGGTGACCGGGATCTTCTTGAAGAAAGGGAAGTTTTCGTCGGTGAAGACCGAGGACGAGCGCCTTCCGCCGACCATTCGGGTCGGCAATGCGAAGGATGCCCGGTCAGGTCAGCTGGTAGTGGTGCAAATCACGGAGTGGAATCATCTCAAGGAGATCCCCAAGGGCGAGGTGGTTGAAATTCTCGGTTGGCCTGGCGACCCGGGGGTGGATGTCGAAGCCATTGTTCACCAGCACGGGATCAATGCGACTTTTCCTCCAGAAGTGGTGGTGACGGCGCGGGAGATTCCCATGGAGATTCCGGCGGATGAGATCGCCCGGCGATCGGATTGGCGCAAGAAAGATGTCATTACCATCGACCCCAAGACCGCCAAGGATTTCGATGATGCCGTCCTCGTGGAAAAGACCGACAAGGGTTGGCAACTGGCGGTTCATATCGCCGATGTTTCCCATTACGTGAAACCCGAGAGTATCCTCGATCTGGAGGCACGGGAGAGGGGAAACTCAACCTACCTTGTTGATCGGGTCATTCCGATGCTTCCCGAGGAACTGAGCAATGGGATCTGCTCCCTGGTCCCGCAGGAGGATCGGTTGACGAAATGTGCCTTGATCGACTTCGACCAAAAGGGACGGATGTTGAAGAGCCAGTTTTATGATGCGGTAATTCGTACTCCCCGGAAGTTTACCTACGCCGAAGCCCAGGAGATTCTCGAGAACCCGGGCAAAGGGGGAAGGTTGGGTCGGAGAATCCGCGAAGCGTGGGAGCTGGCGTCCATTCTGCGGAAGCGTCGCTTCGACAATGGGGGACTCGACCTGGAAATGCCCGAAGTGAGCATTCTTCTCGATGAAAAAGGGGTTCCTACCGGGTATCATCGGGAGGAATACAACGAGAGTCACCAGTTGATCGAGGAATTCATGTTGGCCGCCAACGAAGCAGTGGCCCGGAAGGTCAAGAACTCCGGTCGTCCGACGATTTACCGGGTGCACGAAGATCCCGATCCTGACAAGCTTCAGGAGTTTGCGGAATTGGCACGGTCCCATGGCTACGAACCGGGCGACCTCACCAACCGACATCACATTCAGAAGCTCATTGAACAGGCAAAAGGGACACTTGAGGAACCCGCGATCAAGGTCGGGCTCCTGAAGAGCCTCAAGCGAGCCTGTTACCTGCCGACGCCCGACGGACACTATGGTCTGGCCAAGACTGATTACTGTCATTTCACCAGTCCGATTCGCCGTTACGCCGACCTGGTCATGCATCGCGCCCTGCAACCGCTTCTCAAGAACCGGCCCAAGGAGTGCGACCGCACCCCTGATGCGAAGCGGTGCCTTGAGATTGCCGAGCACATCTCCGATACCGAACGAACCAGTTCTGACGCCGAAAGCGAAAGTCGACGGATGAAGATGCTGGAATGGCTTGAGCTTTCTTCCCGAGAGAAACAGCCTCCGGTATTTGAGGCTGTCGTGACCGAGGTTCGACCCCTCGGACTATTCATCGAGTGCACAGACATCCTTCAGCGTGGTTTGGTGAAAAGGGAAGGGTTCCCGGAATCGGGACGGTGGTTCTTTGAAAACAATTCCGATCGTTTCTCCAATAGCCGCGGGCAGGTCCTCCAGGGGGGCACCCGGCTCAAGGTTGTGGTCGATCAGGTTGACCGCATCGGAATGAAGGCTGATTTCAAGATTGTCGAGGTCGTCGGCGGGTCGGCCAAAAAGAAAACCGCCCGCAAGCAAGGAGGCCAACGGCGAGGCAAGTCCTCCGGAGGCAAACCTCAGGGAGCAAAAAAGAAAGGGGCGGGTCGGAAGACCGCCCGCAAAAAGCCAGGCGGTGGTGGCAGGCGCCGACGGCGATAAGCGCCGTAGGTGGCCCTAATCACGGGGGGGAGTCCTGCGTCCGGCGGTGCGCTCAAGATTGTCCCGGATTTGGTTGAGGACTTCATACCACCATGCCCGGTCGGCGCCGAGGTCTTCCTGAAAGAGCTCCCGCTGGCTCAAATCAAGGATGTTGGCAAACTGGCTCGAAAAATCCTGGTCGGCCGGCGCCCTTGTCAGGGTGCCGTTCACAATGAGGCCATCGCGGTATTCCGGGTGATACCGGACCAAAAGCGGGAAAGCTTCCCGCCGCTGGTTTGCCGTCAATTGGTATCGCTCGGTCAACTCCTGCAGGCGGGCCCGGGAATCCTTTTCCACTCTTTCCCCGACCGGCGCGAGGGCAAGATCGGAGACCATGACATCATGATTGGTCGGATCGACTTCCTGCAACCGGGGGTTCTCCAAAGGCAGGGGACGGGCCGGATCAGACGCGGGCCGGGAAGAGTCGGATCTGGGAGATGACCGGGAAGTCGTCGTCCTGGTTTGCCCGGTCTCCGGGTTCTTCGATGAAAAAACCAGATAGGAAACAAGTCCCGATCCGCCGAAGAGGATGAGAAGGAGAAGACTGCGGGACGTTCCCATGAGTGGCTGATTATTTGAATTCGCGGCTTTGCATCCAGGCATACCAGGCTTTCTCGAGAGCAGCCTGATCATCAAATCCATACGTCTTTAAAAGCAACCCGGCGTCCGGCTTGGCGCCCTCGCGAATGGCCTTGATGAAGGTGGCATATTTTTTGGCCTGCTCCTCGTTGGAAACCAGAAAGTAGGTGAGCGCAAAAATGTATCCCGAATCGTTGGGTGAAAGAGTGAGGATGTCAGCGGCCATGACTTTATCGAGACTGACCCGTTCGCCTTTTTTACAGAGATCCCTGAGGATGCGCGCCCAATCCGATCCAAGTTTGAGGACCGCACCCTGACGGACATCTCCCGGTCCGTCTTCATTATAGTATTTTTCGAAATCGAGATAAGCGACGCTGCATTTTCGCAGAATCATGTGTTCGGCATAATAGCCCATTCCGGCGGTCATCCAGAAGGGAAGGGAAGCCTGCCGCGAACGCCCCTTCATCAGAAGTGATCCCGTGCTGTGAACCAAAATCGGGGTGCGATCCCGCTTGCCGCCACCTCCGGTTTCCCGGGCGTCCGATTTGCAAATGGCGAGGAAACGGTTTTGCGGATCGACGAAGTTTCCGACCCGGTGAACCAAGGAGAGACGACCGTCCTGCCAGCCGCTGCGTTTTGCTTCGGCAGCCGCGAGCTGTTGAAAGTCGCCACCTTCATCGACAAGGTAGGTCGTGAAACGAAAACGTCCGTTGGCGCCTGACTTGGAACCATTCGGAGTGCGGAACTCATCCTGTTCAAAATCAGGCTTGAGCCCCGGCAAAATCCCTTCGAGCAATTCGTAGGTTTTTTCGGAATAACGCCGTGCCGGATCAGTGCTCGTTTTGTGCGTCCGGATCATGATGTGGTCGGACTCCTTCTCTTTCCAGACCAGTTCGGGAAAATGATTGGTT
>JASFWU010000245.1:0-4660 GCA_050049035.1 Akkermansiaceae bacterium
ATACTATCTCCTGAAAACAAGCAAAACGAACAAAGAGAAACCATGAAAAACCCCAAGAGACACCACACCATCATCGCCGCCACCGCACTCGCGCTCGGCGGGATCATCCCGGCCACTTTCGGCGGGGAAAAAGACCCGGTCGTCGAAAAAACACCTGTCAGTGTTGCCGTCGCAGACCCGGTCCACATCCGGATCAACACCAGCATTGTTGATCCCCTGAACCTGCAGGCCGACCGCTTCTCCAAATTCTCCCGGAGAATGCCAACCGAATCCACGCGCTACCAGCTCGTCGAAAATAAAAAGTCCGTCACAGGCGAGAGATCCTTCAAGGTCGTGAAGATTTCGACTCCGATGCTGAAAGGGAAAAAGGCGACCACTTCGGATTTCCTCAAAGTCCGCTATCTCGAAAACACCAGCGAGATGCTCGTGGATCTCAAGGACAAGTGGGTCAAGCTTGAGGAACACCCGGTCCTCAAATCCCTTCCCAAGCTGAAGCCGGTGCCGGCCAAGATCGCTCCCTGAGAATCAAACTCCTTTCTCCCCAAAATCGAGAGCCTCCGGATTCGTTCCGGAGGCTTTTCTTTTCCAGATCAGCTCCCCCTGATCACTATTTCTTCCCAAGCCCCCCGGGATTCGCGCCAATCCGCGAAGATTCGCGGACCATCTCTCCAGTCGACCGGCCGCCACCGGTAGGAGCTTTCCGCCTCTTCAGTTTCTTCCGCGGGTCTTTCCTCATCTCCGAAGCTTGTCGTACTTCAGCCCCCGCGGTTATCCTCGCGACATGGAAATCCCCGCCGACGGACTCGTGACCGGCCCCGATGGAATCAAGCGATGCTGGTGGTGTGGAGATGATGAGGAATACATCCGCTACCACGACAAAGAGTGGGGGAGACCGGTCACCGACAACGTCCGCCTTTTCGAAAAGATCTGCCTCGAGGGGTTCCAGGCCGGCCTGTCGTGGCTCACCATTCTTCGGAAACGCGAGAACTTCCGGGCTGCCTTTGCCGGCTTCGATTTCCAGAAGGTCGCGCGCTTCACCGAGTCCGATGTCAAACGCCTCCTCGCCGATGCCGGGATCGTGCGACACCAGGGCAAGATCCGCTCGACCATCAACAACGCCAACCGCGCACTCGAACTGCTTGAAGAGTTTCCCGACCTCTATTCCTACTTTCGCCAGTTCCAGCCACCGCCCCGCAAGGCTCCCCTGACCTGGGAGGAAGCCCAAACGCTCACCACTTCGCCGGAGTCCCACGCTCTCAGTAAGGATCTCAAGAAAAGAGGCTGGAGTTTTGTCGGTCCCACCACCTGCTACGCCTTCATGCAAGCGATGGGCCTCGTCAACGACCACCTTGAAGGCTGCCACCTTGCCCCTTCGGCCTAGGATGCGTCGAAGGCCGGAGATCAAGACGGCTCAAGGGGCAGGTAATGAACAGTTTCCAGTCATACCTTCCATGAATCCCGTTCCGGGCTTCGGCGGCTTTTTTAGCATGCCAAAATTTTATCCCTTAAGACTTCTTAAATAACGGGGATTTGGGGCTCCCGGAGAGCCCGACGGCGATCCTTTTTTGAACAATCGCTCAAGCGGTCCGGGCTCTAACAACTTTGAATTTTTTTTCGTGCCCCATTTGCGTCCTTCCCTAACGGCCGATTCGTCTTGAACTCGCACCACAATCGCCCGAAAAATCAGGGTTTTTTGTCGATTCCGTCATATTCGGGCTTTTGCAAGAAAAAAGTTCAAACCGCAATATGTTGTGTTGTGAATAATTTGTTCATACCAGATGGGCAAAAATCATCTTGCGCATTTCTTCCAGTTTCGACTAGTCTGGCACTCTGTTCGGCCGCGTCGCCTGACTATCAATAATTCTTAATAACACACCCTGTATACCCGCTAGCACCATGCCTGAGACTACAACAATCACCCTTGGAGACCGCACGTTTGTCCTCGATAAGGAGAAAGCAGACGCCGCCATCGCGGCCAAATCCGTCATCAACGGGCGGGACACCATGTTCTTCAACATCTTGCCCTTGAAATACCAGTGGGCCTACGACCTTTACAAGAACATGAAGGGCAATCACTGGGAGCCCGAAGACATTCAAATGCAGAAGGATGTCGAGCAATGGCGCGGCACTGAGATTTCCGACGTCGAACGCTGGATCATCAAGATGGGCATCGGCTACTTTTCCGCCGCCGAAGGCATCGTCGGTGACAACATTCTCCACGTCGTTCGCGAGCTCGTGACCGCTCCCGAACTCAAGCTCGTCCTCGGACGTCACGCTCACGAAGAAAACATCCACGCCGATTCCCTCGTCTACATGATCTCCTCGCTCGGCATCAACCCGCACGAGTGCGAAGCCATGTTCGAGGACATCCCGACCATCAAGGCCAAGAACCACTTCGTCGTTTCCAACTCGCGTGCTCTTCGTCGCGACGTCGACCTCACCGTCACCGAAAACAAACAGGCCCTCGCCAAGAACATCTTCATGTTCGGCCAGGTCATGGAAGGGACCCAGTTCTATGGCCTCTTCGGCATGATCCTCAGCCTTTACCGCCAGAACAAGTTCCCCGGGATCGGACAGATGTTCCGTTACACCCTGCGTGACGAGTCCAATCACATCAACGTCTTCCTCAATCTCCTCAACTCGCTCGTCACCGAGAATCCCGACATCTGGACTCCCGAGTTCAAGGAGGACCTCCGCCAGACCATGGCCGAAGGGGTGCAACTTGAGAAAGAATTCATTCGCGACTGCCTCCCGGTTTCTGCAGTCGGCCTGTCGGTCAGTGAGTTCGAGCAATACATCGACTACATCGCCGACCGCCGTCTCATCAACTGCCGCCTCGATCCACTTTCCGGCGGCAACGTCGAAAACCCCTTCCCATGGCTCTCCGAAGCCATCGATCTCAAGAAGGAGCAAAACTTCTTCGAAGGCAAGGTCACCGAGTATCAAAAAGCATCCGCCCTCGAGGAAAACGCCTACTCCGACGACGATCTCTAGCCCGCCTGCGGCGGGAGTTTGCTAGTGTTCAGTGTTCAGTTTTCAGTCTGATCCTCCGACCTCGCAAACTCCATGAGCTTCCAGACTTTTGAAGATCTCGAAGTCTGGAAGCGCGCTTCCCGCCTCTCAGTTGACGCCTTCATTTCTGTTCACAACCTCAAAGACTTCACTCTCAAAAATCAAATCTCCCGCTGCTCTCTTTCTATTCCTTCCAACATTGCCGAAGGCATCGAACGCAACAGCGACCAAGACACCATCCGCTTTTTAAGAATTGCCAAAGGCTCCTGCGCCGAACTTCGCACCCAACTCTACATCGCACAGAAAATTCACACTGCTCTCGATCAACCACTCCTCAAAGGCACCACCGAGATGATCCAGGAAACCAAGGAGATCTCCGCCATGCTCCAAGGCCTCATCCAATCGATTTATCGTCGGACTTCGTCCGACTAAGTTTGGGCGGGCTTCGCCCTGAGTTTGCTAGTTTTCAGTTGTCAGTGTTCAGCCCTAACCTCCGCACCCCCAAAGAATCTTTCAAAGAGTTCCAACCAATCTCCACAGCCCAAATCCACCACCCAGGCCTCACAACCAAGTTCTGAAAACTGAACACTGAAAACTAGCAAACTCTCTCCGCTCCACCAACCACTTCCAAACCACCACCAACTCACACAGCACCATGTATCGTTCATTGACCCTAAACGAAGACCAAGCTCTTAAAGAAACCGTCGCCAACCGCGCCGCCGCCGCCACTCCTTTTGCGTGGCGTGAAATCCTCGCCACTGCCGAACGCAATCCTGTTCCCGAAATCACCGTGACCCGCGGGGGACAGGATGAACAATTCTCCCTCGCTGACGTCGCCGACGCCATCGGAGAGTCCCTCACCAACCTCCTCATTTCCAAGAAGACGCCGGAAGACGACATCTTCTCCGAGCAAAACCGCTCGTTTGTTTCCTCGGTCGCTCATCGCGTTTCCAAATCACTCATGAGCCAGGTCCAGCGTGGCGGACAACTCAAGCTCACCCAAAACGACCTCTACCTTCTCATCGAGAAAGCCCTCATCGAGAACGACGCACACGACGTCGCGAAATCCCTCATCTTCAAGCGCTCCCTCGAGTCCACCGGCGAAATCTCGGTCGGCGCCGAGCCGCCCGAGCAAATCGCAGTCCGTCTCATTCGCCGCAACGGCAACGTCGTGCCCTGGTCCGAAAGCAAGATCGAGCAAGCCGTCGCCCGCGCCTTCCTCACTCTCAAGGCCGACCCCGCTCCCGCTCTCAATGTCGCTCACGCCGTCACCAACCGGGTGAAGGAAGGTGACCAGGCTTTCGTCCACATCGAGGACGTGCAGGACCTCGTGCAGGAGGAGCTCATGAAGCAGGGGCACTACAAGGTCGCCGCTCACTACGTGCGTTACCGCGATGAACGCGCCCGCCTTCGTGCCGAAAATCCCATCCCGCTCGAAGACCCCGCACAGGAATCCTTCGTCACCGTCACCACCGACGGCACTTCGGAATTCTGGGACGGCGCCGAGCTCAAGAAGCGCATCCAGTTTGCCATGATCGGCCTCAAGCTTTCCATGACCGAGGACCAGATCGAGCACGAACTCCGCCGCTCCATCGGCAGCGAAATCTCACGCGACGATCTCAAGCGCACCATCATCCTCAACTCGAAG
>JASFWU010000246.1:0-4659 GCA_050049035.1 Akkermansiaceae bacterium
GGCACTCCTCCGATGGTTTGGATGCTGCCCTCGACATGAGGTGAATGCTCAATCTCAGGTGTGTAAATCAGCCTCCATTCCTGCTCCTCCTCAAACCCTGGGTGCTTTACGCATAGTGCCATCATCTTGCAGAGTTCGAAAAGCCATCCGAGCAATTCATCTGAACCAAATGACGCCATTAGCTCCTCGTTGTCATTCATGCGGGCCTCAAGGTCAGCAAGATGCTTCCGGACATAACCATCGTCACTATATGTCACCGGATAGAAGGTCGCGTTGAGCGCGCTTGAGTCGTTCTGAAAGGGACTGGAGTTGAAGACCAAGGCTACCGGTCTTGCTCCTCCATAGGCCCTCCACATCGACAGTCGGCCATACTCATCCTCACGATCTCCGTGAACTGTGACACATGCAATATAGGTCTGAGTTCGGAGGGTTGGGAGCCATCCATCGAACAGGTCAAAAACCTTCTTCATCGTGCCTGGAAACTTGGTGTTAATAAAGTTCTGGAAAGACTTCCCTTCCTTTGACTCCTTGAAAGCCTTCCGCAGCGACTCAAACCCGTGTTCGACCTCCAAGAAGTCGTTCATCCCCTGGGTGTTCCGGAGCCAAATCTCCTCGTTCCGGATCACCTTCATGGCTGTGTCGGCAGACGTGTAGTAGGCAAACCTCGTCTCTCCGGAGGAGATCTTTTTTAGGTGCTCGTCATAATCCGGGAAGAAAAGCGCTAGTTTGTTTTCGATCATGTCTCTTAAACCAATCTCGTCTTTCCGGTGAGGAGTTCCTGCATCATGCCCTGCTTCACCTGGCGGGCCTTGGCCAGCTTGGCTTCGAGGGCGGCGTTCTCGACGTCCATGTCGCTCAAAATGGCGGCGATGGCGGTTTGTTCGGGCTTCTTGGGGAGCGGCATGCGGATTTCTTCAACATCTCTGTGTGAGAGATGCTTAACCGTCGTGCCAGCTGTCGTGTTCTCGATCTCTCTCAGCGGTTCAGCAAGGCGGTAGAAGGTGAAGACTGGATCCAGTCCCTCCTTGGGAACAATCCTACCGATTCGTTGATTCAAGAGGGCCTTGCCCTTCTTCCATAGGCAGGGAACAAACTCACCGTCCATCCCAACGAGCACATCGCCATCGTCCACTACGAAGGACTGGCTGTAGTCCCCTGAATAGCTGGTGATCTCGCCGTTCCCTTTTAAGTCGCGGTTTCGCACCAGACGTAGCCCTTGACCATCTTGGTTGAAAAACGCGGAACCAAACGGGAATCCTGCTTGGAATGTCAGAACGGTTCCCATTCTCGTTTCCTCCCACTCCCCCTCGAAGCCCGGGAGGCGTTTTTTGCCGGTGAGGAGGTCCTGCATGGCCCCTTGTTTGAGGAGGCGTTTCTTGGCGATGAGCTGCTCCAGGGAGTCGATGAGGGCATCCGCATCACTCAAGGCCCCGGCGATGGCTTCTTGCTCGGCGAGGGTGGGTGGAAGGGGGATTCTGTAGCTTGCGACCTGCTTTTGAGACAAGGTCGGCAATGCCCCTCCCACGATGGTTGCGGCGATCTGATCAAGGAAGATAGGAGTAGCGAAGATATAGCTGAGAAGCCTTCTGTTTGCTTGGGCTTTCTTGAAAACAACCATCTGTGGATTCAAGGTCGCCTCAATAGGTAGGTGAGAGACGTAGCAGGTTTTGCCGGTAGTCGATCCAGTCTTTACGAGAATTACATCGCCTACATCGATTTTGATCTCTGGCGATTCGTGATATTTTTGCCAAGTAATGTAGGTGCATTTATCCAGCACCAATTTGTTTTGTCGAACATTGGACGGATTGAGAGCAATCGCACCTTGCCCCTCTTTGACGATGTCGTTTTTTGTGTAGCCCCGGAAGCCGATGCGTCCAAAGATCGTCGAGACAGACCCAATGGTCGAAAGTCGCCAATCCTTCGGAATCACCCCTACCTCGGTCTGCTTGTATCCAGGCTTCAATTCCATGCGAATCCCATCCTTTCCAAGTGGGCGGCGACCTTGGTCTCAAGTTCGGCGACGCGGGCGGTCATCTCGGGCAGCGGGGCGGCGTAACGCTCGGCCAGTTCCTTAACACGCCCGGTGAGGGTCTGCTCGATGCGGTCGATCTCACCGTGGACGGCGGATTCAAGAGTGACCATCCACTTGTCATCGACCACCAAAGACTTCACCTCATCCTCGCTGAGATCAGCATACTTGTCGTGAGCCAGAGTATCGAGTTCGGCCTCGGCGGCTTTGATCGCTCGCTTGAGGGCGGCCTCCTTCTTGTTGAGCTCCAGCCATTGTTCCAGCACCTGCAGCTCCTCGGCGGAACCGGAGTCGCCCTTGATTCTCTTGAGTTCCTTACCGACCTCAACCTTGTTGATCTTCTCCAGCTCGGAAAAGGCCCCGTCCTCGCCGCCATGCTCCTCCTCAAGCTCGGTGATCTGAGAGGAGAGGCTTTCCACTTCGGCCTGCTGAGCCTCGATGGCGGCCTGCTCCCCGGCAAAGTAACGGGCGACGACCAGTGGTTTGGGAACCAGGTCACAAGTCCAGCCCTTGTCGATTTCCTTGCCCTTGTTTCGGCCTTTGGTGGGGATCTCGATGATGCGGGTGGCCTCGGCCTTCCAGCCATCGACCGCAATGAGGTAGACATCGTCCTGCATCGTCTCCGCCCAGTAATCCATGAGGTGCTGGTAGACGGCGTAGGAATCCAGAAGCGGTCGACCGAGGTAGTGGGCCAAAAGGTCCTCGGAGAGATCATGGATCACCTGCTTGGGCTGGCAACCGGGGGTGAGCTCTCGAAGGGTGGCAGCCGAGACCTTTCGCCAGGTCGAAAAATGCTCCTGCTTCTCCGCCACGAAGGAGGCGAACTCAGACTGCTCGCGGATGGTCTCCTTGAGCTCGTCCACAGCTACCGCAAGATCGAGATAGCCGGGGCGACTGTCGGAGAACAGGGCATCCTTCAAACCCGGAGCAACGGTCCAGTATTCGGAGAGGGCCTCGACATCGGCCTCGGGGAGCCCGCCCTTGAGGTGGGCCTCGATGTCCTGGGTGTCTTCCGCCTCACGATTGTCGATGTAGCGGGGCAGGTTCAGATTGAATTCATTCTTTTCAATCTCCGAAAAGGGCACCATCCGGGAGTAGCCCTCGACTTCACTCCCCTTCATGAAGGCATCGACGATCTTGTGAATGTCGCGGGAGCGGAGGCGGTTCTTGTTGCCGTCCTTCTGGAACCCGGCACTGGCATCGATCATGAAGATTCCCTTCCGACCGGGAGCCCCTTCCTTGTCGAGCACCAGAATGCAAGCGGGAATGCCCGTTCCGTAGAACAGATTGGCCGGGAGTCCAATGATCCCCTTGAGGTAGCCACTGCGGATGAGCTTCTTGCGGATTGCCGCCTCGGCATTCCCCCGGAAGAGAACCCCGTGAGGCAGAATACAAGCTCCCCTCCCCGTTGACTTCAAAGAACGGATGATGTGAAGCAGGTAGGCATAATCCCCCTGTTTGTCTGGTGGCACCCCGAAAGCTTCAAAACGATCGAAGGGATCCTCTTCTGTGTCGACCCCGTTGCTCCATCGCTTGTCGCTGAAGGGAGGGTTGGCGACCACGTAGTCGAAGATCTTCAGTCCCAGGCCATCCTTGAAGAGTGGATTGGCCAGCGTGTTGCCCTGCTTGATCTCAGCCGTCGGGTAATCGTGCAGAATCATGTTCATCCGGGCCAGACCGGAAGTGGCCGAGTCCTTCTCCTGCCCGTAGAGAGCCAGGCCAGTCTTGGCCTCGTCCGCCACCTTGAGGAGAAGCGATCCCGACCCGCAAGTAGGGTCATACACCGTCGTCTCGGGACTCGTCTCAGCCTCACCGATCCCGATGACCTTTGCCATGATCCGGCTCACCTCCGCCGGCGTGTAGAACTGCCCCTTGCTCTTCCCACTCTCGGTGGCGAAGTGCCGCATTAGATATTCGTAGGCATCACCGAGGATGTCATCCCCTTCCGCCCGGTTTTTCGAGAAGTCCAGCTCCCGCCGCTCGAAGATCCCGATCAGGTTGGTGAGCCGGTCCACCATTTCCTTGGCGTCTCCGAGCTTGGTGTTGTCGTTAAAGTCGGGGAAGTCCGCCTGGGAAAGCTGCCCATTGGCCGATGCCAGCGGAGCGATGATGGTCTTGTTGATCTGATCCCCGATGTCCTTCTTCCCCTTCAGCTTTACCATATCGGCAAACCCCGCCCCTTCCGGGATGGTGATCGGAGCAAATGGCTGCCCGGCATACTTGTCGCTGATGTATTTGATGAAGAGGAGCACCAGGACGTAGTCCTTATACTGGGAGGCATCCATCCCACCCCGGAGCTCGTCACAAGACGCCCAGAGCGAGGAATAGAGTTCGGATTTTTTGAGAGCCATGAGTGGTGATGATCTGAGGAATTGCGGAGCCTAAACCTCCTATGTTCCAAGCCTAAAGGAAGACCACCGGGCAACTCCAGAATCTTCTAAGCTGGCTGAGGCAGAAACTCCTGCTGCAAACTATCCACAAGCCTGCCTCACGTCTCATTTCGCAATTCTTCTGCCCTCCAAGAACCACCTTCCGAACTCAGGAAAAACGGATGCCCAATGATGAAATGACGGTCAAAGTCACGACGGTCTTTTTGACCAAGGGGCCACTCTTGATTAAGGGCCTTCACG
>JASFWU010000247.1:0-4647 GCA_050049035.1 Akkermansiaceae bacterium
ATCGCCTTGGGCGTTCTTGTTGGAATCACTAATCCGTTTCGATCTTCCGGTCCCTTTCTTCGAAGGATGGCCATTTACATCGGACTGATCACGTTGATGGATCTTCTCTACCGAGGCTGGTTTGGCGGTAGATGGTACTGGTTACTGTCGAGTTGATCTGATTGTCCTGCCCACTCGAACTGACATGCAGCACTGGTCGTCGCTCTCAACTGCTGACCACGCTTGAGTTTGTCGCCGCCTTTCGTAACTTCTCCTCGCTCCACCGTTTCAGAGTTTGCTGGTTCATCGAATCGGCGGTGGGGGGCAGCAGTAAGTTAAGAAAATGGAACCACGTAATGTAATCGACTTGCTCTTTGCTTCTCACACTGACTTGGAATGCTTCGAGAACCTCGGTCTTATATTCGTTGCTGTAGTGAATCCGCCCCAGACGGTCTGCTTTGATAATGGAGGTCGATACCTCCTCTTGCGTAGATGCCATAGGCCAGCATGCTATGGCATCTCTACTGAATTTGCATAGAGGGGTTCTGTTGAGCGCATACTGTAAAGGATCTCGGAATGCCTCTGCAGAACGCGGAATGGGACTGACAAGTGAGATGAAGAAGGTCGACTCGTGAACACCATTCCCTATTGCACGAATGAGTTCCTCCAGGACGTTTCTATTGCAATCGGCCGCCGGCGAAAGAGATTCACCTACGCCGGGTGCAAGTTCGAAGTAGGCGGAACCGACGAATGTGAATGCCTTATTCTCTATCATCCCGATCTCCGGATCAAGGTATGGGCAGATCGCACAGTTCAAGTCGCCTTCCATCCTACATCCACTTTTGGCCTGCCGAAACGGTGGTACTGGTTTTACCCTGAGACGTCGGCCTTTACCCCAATCGGGATTGCGGAGGCGATGCGTGACTCTGTGGCTGCCTGCACTGCGGATATGATGAAGGACTCCTGGGACTACACCGGTGAACTCGAATCGAATTAGTAACACAAACGGCGAATAAAGCACCTCTTCTCAATCCTTTCTTGTCTTTTCGGCAGTCGTCGGTAGGTTTTAATCGAATCCGCCTCGGAGTGGCCCTCCCGGGCAGCGGCAGGTGCGTGTTGACTCTCAGTTAAGGAAGACACCAATGAGCAAACGGAGCGTAACGAGGCTACGATACATTTTGTTAGTGTCCGTCGCGTTGTTTGCCGCTTTCGCTTTCGGGAGGCCATTGTGGAAGTTTAGCGTTGAGGATCGTATCCACAGCACATTTTACCCGGTGGTTCGAGCTCTGAAACGACATAGCGAGAAGCACGGCAATGCACCCGAGCGCTTGCAAGACCTCTGTCCGGATTATCTGGATGCGATTCCATCGTCATTTCTTGTTGGTGAAGTCGATTACGATACCACAGAGCGACGGGAGGGATGGCGATTGACCCTGAGCAGCAGGGCAACCGGGAATCGGCGGTTCTACATTGCACAGGAGGGCATGACTTTGTCTGAGACCGAGAAGAGGGATGTCGTTTTGAGATACCACAGCTGTTGGAGCATTCGAGAGCCGCAATAATCTGAATGTGATGCGACGCTGAGCGATTTTTGAGATCGCTTCAGGTCAACATCGGCCTGTGAGAGTCCACTATGGGTGGAGATCAGCGTTTCATCATCTCGAAAGCACGTCACTGATGTGACTGAGTCTTTTCTCGAGAGCACGCACCCGTTCTTCAAGATCTTGATTGGCTTGTTTAAGCTCGGTGATCTCGGCGTTCTTTTCGGCGCGAAGCTCGCGGAAGGCGTCGACGGTGAGGGCTTCGAAACCTGAGATGCTGATCGATTTGACGATCTTTGGCTCGGCTGTTTCTCCCTCTCTCAAGGGGGCTGAGTTATCCTTTTCCTTGATCCACTCATGGAAAACTTTCTCCACCTCCTGGGCAATGAAGCCGGTTTGAGTGCCGGTGACGCCATGGCGTTCTTCGTTCAAGAATTCAAAGGTGACGGGACGCAATTGCTCAAGCTTGTCGAGGCTGCCTTCCAAATCATGAACCTCTTTTTTGAGCCGGGCATCGGAGGTTGCTGCGAATGGTCCGCCCCCTGGTTTAAAGGCCGTGCCTCGGCCGACGAAGAGGCCGGTCGAAGGAGTGTTCCATTGATAGCCAAAAACAAGGGTTCCTCCATCGAAGATCTCGAGGGGGCGCTTGAAGCCCGTCCCTGAAGTGGAAATAGAAAGGCACTTTGAACCTGCGTTGGACATTACGTTCTGGCCATTCATGAAGGTCGTGCGATTGATCGTAGTTGCATCAAGCGTGGTATTGCCGACGACATTCATTCCGCCACCGGTAATTCTGAATCCACCGGAGCCACATTCAATTCCTTGATTGGAGCGTTTGTTCAGAAGGAGGAGGTTGTCCATACTGTCGACCCCATAGCCGTGGAGTCCCAGTCTTCTGATGTTGCCGCTTGAGTTCAAGTCCTTCGAGATCTCCAAGGGGTCAGCATCGTAGGGTGCCCGATGGAAGAGCTTTGTGGTGCCGTCGATTTGAAAATCGGCACTCGGATTCTCGGTATTGACGCCAATCCGGTCATTGGCGGTATCGAGCATGACATAGGGTTTGGTTCCCTGCCGCCCGAGGCCTTTTGCCGATTCTGACACGAGAGCCCGGGGTGAAGCGAGAATCTGTTGTCTGGGGCTGAGAGGGGCGTTGTTTCCAATTGTGAGTTGGAGATATTGATGGTCGTTGAGGGGGGCGTTGATGGATCCGTCCGCACCGAGAGTGACGGAGAATCTCCCGTCGATCGTTTCCACTTGTTTGAGTTCCTGCCAGGCGGAAGTGCCTCCGGCGGGAGTGGCGAAAAGTTCGAAGGAGATGGTTTGTGGACCGGTGAGAGGAGCGCCGGTGTTGTCGGTGAGACGACCCTGGTAGGTCATCTGGGCGGACAAGCTGAGGGAAGAAGCTCCGAGAAGAGCAAGAATGTGGGATTTTGAGTTCATGATTTTGATAGGTTGGTTGATTGATGAGATGGTGTGATTAGTTGTCGATGCGGGCGCGGGGATAGGATTGGTGTTGCACGATGAATTCGATGTCATCGAGTTCATCGATGAAGGCCTCGGTGGTGGCACGATCGGACCCGAAGATTTCGAGGGTGATCCTGGAGGCGGCCACTGCTCTTTCTTTCAGATCTCCGCTTCGAATTCCGTTGTTCGAGTTGACGATGGCACTGCGAGTCGTGCTTGCCGCGAAAATGGCCGAGGTGCTGCTTTCGGCGAATTGAATGCCGTCGATCACCGAATCGAAGAGATCATACTGTCCGTTCAGATTGGTATCCTGGAAGTAGCGAACCGAGGAAGTGACGTAGGCTCCCGGGAAGTCGAGTTCGCTTTCGAACTCAGTGGACGCTTCCTCGCGCGTGGCGGGATCGACGGGGACTCTTGTTCTGAAGTAAGTCTGACCGCCGTATTTGACGGCTCCGTTCTTGAGGGATGTAAAGACATCGACGTCTCCCAATTCGGGGTCCTTCAAGAGGTGAAAGGCGGTCCAGACGATTTTGTTGCGGTAGTTGCCTGGGTCTTGAACGGTTCCACCGAAGCTGGGCCCGCGGAAGAAGGAACCAAAGGAGCGAAGGATGCTGGTGTTGAAGGTGATGGTGAGGTTTCCATTGTCGTCGATGTGGTCTCTTTTGAGGATTTCGCGGAAGTGCTCCACTTTGTCGACCATGCGCCCTTGGCTCGCTGAGTAACGTTCACCATCGTCCACTTCGGAGTAGGTTCGGTCGAGATCATTGGGATTTGGAGTAATGAAGAGATCGCGGAGCGAAATAACGCTGATGTTGGTTTGTGGAGGGCCGGCGCCCGGGCTTCGTTGGTTGTCGGCACTCGCCATGTGTTGGCGGATTTCTTCCAGTTCCACGTAGTTCCTCGCGGTGAGAATGGATCCGATGTCGAAGGAGTTTCCACCCTCCTCCCAAACGAATCTTTGTTGCCATTTGTATTCGAGGGCGCGGCAGGTGTAGAACATCCAGCGCTGGGCATTGCGGAAGGTGGCGTCAGCGCGGAGGATTTCGCGTTCAGCACGAATGAAGAAAATGGGATCGGCAAAGTAGCTGTTGGCAAGACTTGCTGAGTCACTTTGCAGATTGCGTTGCAGGATTTGAATTTCTCGCAAAATGGCGGTGCGTTCGGCAACTGCCTGAGCGAGGGCGGCATTGTTGTCATTGATCTCAAGGAGATTGGAGAGGAGGTCTCGGTTGAGGGTGTTGACGACCATCTGGGCCTGTTTGACCTCGAGCTCGAGAGGGGCAAGGGCGATGGCGACTTCCAGGGCGATGGCCGCTTCTTCGATCTCTTGTTGGCGTTGTGAGGTGCGAACGGCCGCGGCTGTTTGGATCGCGGTGTTGAGGGCCCCTGCTGCAGCGACGGCCCCACCTACGGCTCCACCGCTGAGGGCTTGAAGCTCGAGGTCAATGCCAACGACATCGTCAAGGGTTTGGTAGAGCCCGGCGGATGCGGCAGCTGCTCCGGCCCAAACATGAATCTCCGTCCAGGCATCTGCGGTATCGTTGAGGTAGGTTGTTTGAGCCCCGGTGATCCGGCCGCTGATGCCTTGCGCGAGGGTGACAGCCTCTTGAGCTTCCGCGATTTCGAACATGATTTGCCGGTTGATGGCAATGATGTCGAGATT
>JASFWU010000028.1:0-14545 GCA_050049035.1 Akkermansiaceae bacterium
TGACCGCCCGTGTGCAGGCGGCGGTGACCTCTTCGAGGATGTGGGTGGAGAAGAGGATCGCTTTCTCTTTTCCGAGATTCTTGATCAGTTTGCGAACCTCGAGCTTCTGGTTGGGATCAAGACCATCGGTTGGTTCGTCGAGCACGAGTACTTCGGGGTCGTGAAGGAGTGCCTGGGCCAGACAGGTCCGGTGACGGTAACCTTTCGAAAGCGTGCCGATCGACTGGCGGGCGACATTTTCGAGGAAGCAGGTCTCGATGGCCTTTTCAACCGCCTGCTTGCGCATCACTCCGCCGAGTCCCCGCATCGAGGCACAGAACTTGAGGAATCCTGTCACCGTCATGTCATTGTAGAGCGGAGCGGACTCGGGAAGGTAGCCGATTTTGCGTTTGGCTTCTTTCGGATTGTCGATCATCGAGATGCCGCAGATTTCGACGTTGCCCGCGGTGACCGGGAGAAAACCGGTGACCATGCGCATGGTGGTGGACTTGCCGGCGCCGTTTGGCCCAAGAAACCCCAGAACCTCGCCTTTGTTGACTGAAAATGAGAGATCGTCGACGGCGAGCTTGGAGCCGAAGCGTTTGGTGAGATCGGAAACTTCAATCATGTTGCTGGATTGTTGATCAGTGCATTTCGAGAGCGACAGCCACCCGAAAGTTGTTCGGGAATCTTGGATCTAACGAAAATTTTTCAAGGGGAAAGTTGGTTGGCTTTTTGCGAGTCATCTGCGAAGACTGTGACATGAAATTGCGAGCCGGTGTGGCGGGTGCTGGATCCATGGGGCGAAATCACGCCCGCTGCTATTCTCTGATCGAAACAACGGACCTCTCGGCTGTGTATGACGCCGATTTGGGCCGGGCTAAAGCGGTCGCAGATGAATTTGGAGGCGAGGCCGTGGACTCCCTCGAAGCTCTCGCCGAGCGTTGCGACCTGGCCAGCGTGGCGGTGCCGACAGTGGCGCATCTTGCGGTGGGCGGTGAATTGATGGAGCGGGGAGTGCATGTCCTGATGGAAAAGCCCATCGCTCCGACGGTCGAGGAAGCCCACGAACTGGTCTCGCTGGCCAAGAAACACGACCGGATTTTACAGATCGGACACATTGAGCGCTTCAATCCGGTGATGCGGGAGCTCGAGGCCAAGTTGAATCATCCCAAATTCATCGAGGCCCATCGTCTCTCTCCCTTTCCCAACCGAAGCATCGATATTGGAGTGGTTCTGGATCTGATGATCCACGATCTCGAGATCATCCTTCATCTCGTCAAAGCCCCGGTGAAAAGCATCGATGCGGTTGGAGTCCCGGTCCTGATGAAAAGCGAGGACATTGCCAACGCGCGAATTCGATTCGAAAACGGCTGTGTCGCCAATGTGACCGCGAGCCGGATCAGCCCGGAGCGGATGCGGAAGATTCGGGTCTTTCAGGACGATGGTTACCTCTCGCTGGATTATCAGGAACAAAGTGGAGAGATGTACTGGAAGGAAGCGGGCGGAATTCAGAAAGCCAAAGTCGAGGTCGAAAAGGACGAACCGCTCAAACTGGAACTCGCCGCCTTCGCCGAGAGCGTGCAGGAGGGGGAGACTCCGGCGGTCACCGGAGAGCAGGGAGCTGACGCCCTCGCGATCGCTCTCGAGATCACCCGCAAGATCAACGAGTGAGCGAAATCACGCACTCCAGATGTCGCGTCTGGGGAAAGAGATCGAAGGGCTGGATCGATTTGATGGAGTATCCCTTTTCGAGGAAGCTGCGGAGGTCGCGCATTTGGGTTGCCGGATTGCAGGAAACATAAACCACCCGGCTCGGTCCGAAGGCGAAGAGCTGGTCGAGAAAATCGGTGCTGCAGCCCTTTCGCGGTGGATCGATGACCACCGAGGTTTGTTCGGGACGAAAGGTGATATCGGCAAAAAGGTTTTCGGCTGAAGCCGCAATAAACGAGGCGTTTTCGATTCCATTGGTCAGGGCATTCCGGCGGGCCCAGTCGGCCGAAGTTTCAGAAAGCTCGATACCGACAACCTTCTCAAAGTGGCGCGCCAGGGTGAGCCCGAAAAGTCCCGAGCCGCAGTAGGCATCGAGAAGATACTTCTGTCCCTCACCTGAGGCTTCCTTCGCGGCATGACCGGTAAAGGCTTCGAGAATGAAGGGGTTGTTCTGAAAAAAGTCGCCAGCCAAAAAGTTGAAGGTCAGGTCACCAACTTTTTCGGAAACCGGAGCCCGGTGATCGGTTTCGACGCGATCTTCGGTGGCGCGAAGCAAGAGGGTTACACCTTTTTTAAATGAGCCCGCCCGGCTTCGGACATCGGCGCGAATCGGTCCAAGGGCTTCGTTGATCTGATCCATCGCGATGGGGCAATGCTCGATGTCGACCAGGCGGGAGCGTCGATTGAACTCAAGAAAGCCGATGGGAAAATCTTCACCGGGCCGGGGGCGCTGGAAGTGGGGGGTGATCTTGGATCGATAACCCCATTCCCGAGGGGAAGGGTGGGTGGGGTTGACCGGAGCATCCACCCCCACCATGTGCTCGAGGAGTTCACGGACCTGGCGGGTCTTCCATTCGAGCTGCTTTTCGTAGGGAAGGTGTTGGTACTGGCATCCACCGCAGGTCGCAAAATGCGGGCATTTTGGATCGATGCGATCAGGAGAGGCTTTCAGGATTTCGACAAGATCGGCATGGGAACAGTTGCCTTCGTTACGCCAAACGCGGGCCCTGACTTTTTCACCGGGGAGTGTGAAGGGGACGAAAACCACCCAGCCGTCGGGCTTGGCGATCCCGGCCCCGAGATTGGAAATCGACTCGATTTCGATCTCGATGATCTCCTGCCAGTCGTAGGGTTCCGCGTTGAACTTGCGGGGGCGTGGCCTTGCCATGATCGTGTCTATTCGGGAGCAGGTGGAGTAGGGACCTCGATGGTGCTGTCAGCGGGAGGCTCGGGCGGCGTTACCACGGTGGGGCCGACGACCGTCTTTTTGTCCTCCTCGCCCATGAGATTCTCGGTGGTGTTGGGATCGGCAAAACTCAGTCCATCGTCGGGCTGCTCAACGGGAAGTTCGACCGGTCTGGGTGGGCCGACTTTCTTTTCTGGCTCGGGATCTTCCTCGACAGGATTGATCGGGCCGCAAGCAAGCAGCAGGAAAGAAGGTAAAAGAGCGAAGAGCAGTTTCACGGTGTCGGATCGGGTGTTCCGTGCAGCCTGCCCTTCAAATGGAGTTCAGGCAATGCCGAAAAATCCCGGGCCGCAGGCGGGGAAGTCGGATTGTTCTTCCTAGCAGGCCGCCATGACCGGCGGAGGAATCTCACCGGTCAGGGGCGAGGTTTCGAGACCTTGCTGGAATCTTTTGGCAAGAAGAGGAACCACCGCTTCGTGAGTGGCGAAAAGGTCGCTCATGTAGGTCTTTAAACCGGGTTTGGCTTTTTCTTCGTTTTCACAGATCTCCGCGATGTCGCCACCCGGGCCGGCATGGCGGCCGGGGGAAATGAAGAGCATGGAGAGAATGACCTCTTTTTCAAATCCTTCGCTTCCGAGGAGGTTCTCGAGAAGAGGCTCGTTGTAAGCATACTCGTCACCTTCGCGGCGCTCCATTGAGGAGGCTTCCACCGCGCCGAAGTCGTCCTTGAGCAGTTCCTGGAGCTGGGCACCCAGGAAGTTGCGGACATCATTGACGAATTTCCGTGGAGTGCCGTGGTCGACCAGAGTGACAGCGGGCTTCTTGAGGCCTTCTTCATCACGCTTCTTGCGGACGAGATCAGCGAGCACTTCGGCCACCAGGGTGTCATCCGGTTGGGTCACATCCACCATGCAAGGGGCGCAGCGAACCTCAAGCTCCGGCCAGGTCTTCTGCATCTCCATGACGCGCTGGGGGACGTATTCGTAAATGGCGGCGCTGTGACCAAAGAAGAGAGGAAGGACCATAAAGGAGTTGATGCCTTCTTCCCGCTTCTTCTTGAGAAAGGGCTCGAAGATTTCCGCGGGGATACCATTGAGATCTTCCGGCTTGGCCTTGGTCGAGTGAAGAAGGGAGACCGGGTGAATGTGATGACCTGTTGCTTCCGTCACCCCCGCCGCGATACGCCGCAGGCTCAAGGTTGATTGGGGACGGTAGGAGCCATTGTCCACCAGAAGGGTGCAGGGAAGATCATTTGGAGTCATGCTGCCAAAGTAAGCAGGTTGTCGCAGGTCGCAAACGGGATTTTTGCGGAGCTACTTTCCCTGGTCGGCGAGCAATGCTTTCACTCAGCCCTCTCGTAGGTGATAAAATAGTGATCCTTCCCGCTAATCGTGTGACGCAATTCCAGATCTCCTCCTTTCCTTCGGCACTGGAGGAAACTTGTTCCGATCTCTACACTCCAGCTTCCGCTGGGTGTTCTCCAACCATCGATTAGTCTCCAAGGCGATGCCTGCTCGTCAACCAAGCGATACGGTGATCGCTCCGGGAAGTTGGTTAATGTGCACATCCCATTTCCCTTGATGACGACGCGACTCGTGATTGACCCGTTGGAACCTCCTGCCTTTTGAAGGAAACCAATCGGGAAGTCCGAACACTCCCAGACACCGATAATCTCGGATTGATCTGGCTCGTTCGTGACAGGATCACTTCGGCAGCCAGAAAAAAACAAACCAAACAGAATGACACTGATGAGTTTCATTGCGAAACACGAGGGGAACGATCGATTCGATCTACTTCTTCTTGAACTTCAGCGCTTTCACCCACTTCGCGATGTCTCCGATGACGAGGTCGTTTTTGTGGTCGTAGAAGAGGAGGTGGAAACACTCCGGGTAGAATTTTCGGGTGGCATCGACCTTGTCCGGGAGGGAGTCGACGAACTTTTTGACGTCCTCGGGAAGGGAAAACACGTCCTTTCCGCCGTGAAGCACGAGCAAAGGAAGATCAAGCTTCTGTCCCGCCTTCGGTGCCTTTTCCATCATGTCTCCAAGGGTGGTGAGAAGATGGAGGGTATGGCGCTCCACGTGATAGGAATTGGTTTGGGCCTGTTTGCTATGAATGGTGTCCTTGGTAACCCGGACCTCGGGATCGCCCGAGAGTGTTTCCAGTGAAAGCCGGGCTTTGGGAAACAGGGTGCTGGCGATCTTCGAAGCAGTGATCTTCCATCGCGGAAAGTCTTTGCGGATGGCCGTGATGGGGGACGACAGGACCATGGCATCGCAGAGATTGGTGCGATCTTTGGCCGAGGCATAGGCATGCAACACAATGAGGGATCCCATGCTCTCGCCGCACCAAATGATACGCGCCTTCGGGTGCTTCTTCCGGATGAGGGCGGTGAAGGCGTAGAGGTCTCGATACCAATCGCTCCGCTTGCGAATGTGTCCCCGGCGTTCCTTGATCGGGTCGTTTCCCTGGCCACGGGTCTCGGCACCGTAGACTGCAATGTCGGGATACTTGGAGAGGACGTGATTTGCGAGAGGGCCGTAGTCTGACGCCGCCCCGCTGATGCCGTGTACCCCGATGATGATCGTCTTCGGATCCCGCTTGGGCATCCACTTGGTGTAGGGGAACTTGTCTCCGTCGAAACTATGAAGGTGGGTTTCGTCGAGGCGGATTTTTTTGGCGGGTGGCACGGGTCCTTGGGCGGAGCAGGATGAAATGCACGAAGGCAGGAGCAAGGAGATCCCCAGGAGGAACCTTCGCAGAACCTGAACCTTCGTGATCATGACTAATACTGCACGATAGGTTTTTCGGACCTCGCGTCAATGATCGCAAAGCGCTCGCGATGGAGATTGCCGTCGCCGCGGAAAATGAGGCGCCCGGTGTGGGATCTCTCCAGCTCCATCAGGATCTTCGAATCCTCGGACTTGAAGCGGTTGAGCACATCGCCGTTGACCACCACAATCAGGTCGCCGTCTTCATTATTTTCCTTCTGGCGTTGAATCACGGTGTTGAGGCGACGCTGAATCTCGATGCTCATCGACAGGGTGGTTTTGATTCGTCCGCGTCCCTGACAGTAGGGGCAGGGTTCGAGAGTGGAATCGAGAAGGCTCTCGTTGAGTCGTTGACGCGTCATTTCCATCAAGCCAATGGAGGAAATTTGCAGAACCTGTGTCTTGGCCTTGTCGCGCTTCAAGCGCTCTTTCATCGCCCGGTAAACCGCCTGCTGGTCGCGGCGATGGCGCATGTCGATGAAGTCCACCACGACCAGTCCGCCGATGTTTCGGAGGCGAAGCTGGCGGGCCACTTCTTCCGCTGCCTCGATGTTGGTTTGCAGGAGCATCTTGTCAACATCCTTGGATCCGCGGTTCCGTCCGGTGTTGACGTCGACCGAAATCAGGGCCTCGGTTTCATCAATGACGATATATCCGCCACACGGAAGCCAGACCTGTCGCATGAAGGCTTCGTCGATTTGCTTCTGAATGCCAAAACGCTCGAAGATGGTTTGCTTGGAGTAAAGATAGTGGACCTTTCGCTTGGCCCGGCGGGAAACCTTCGAGGCGATTTCGCGGATGTATTCCGTCGTCTTCTCGTCATCGCAAATGACCTTGTCGACTTCATCAGTGAGGAAGTTTCTTGCGGTGCCTTCAATCAAGTCGGGTTCACGGAAACAGGCCACGGGTGCACTCTTGCTGTTCCGGGTGTTTTCGACCTGCTCCCATTGCTCGAGCAGCATGGCGAGGTCGCGCACGAAGTGGCGGGCCCGCGTTCCGGTGGCAACCGTTCGCATGATGATGCCCATGCCGTCGGGTACGCTCAGACGCTGCATGATTTTGCGGAGGCGTTGGCGCTCTTTTGGATCGTCGATGCGACGTGAGATCCCGAACTGATCCGAGTAGGGCATGAGCACGAGATAACGTCCTGCAAGTGAGATGTTGGTGGTCACGCGTGGTCCCTTGTTGCCGATCGCGCCTTTGGAAACCTGGATCATGATCTCCGAGCCCACCGGGTAGATGTTGGGGATATCTTTGGAGGTGATTTTCTTCTGCTTCTTCTGGGGTCGCCCTTCACGCCGGATCTCTTCGAGGCCGCTGTCGAGGGCGGCGGGAATGGCGTCCCAAAAGTGAAGGAAGGCATTCTTGTCGAGACCGATGTCGACGAACATGGCCTTGAGGCCCTGTTCGATGTTTTTGACGCGGCCTTTGAAAATGCCGCCGACGATGTTGTCATCGCCTTCCCGTTCCACGTTGTATTCTTCGAGAACGCCATCTTCGAGGAGAGCGGTTCGACGTTCCAGGGTCTCGGCATTGACGATGATGGTCCGACCCTCGCGGGGGTCGAGATTGGTCATGCCGAGAGCGTTTTTGATTCTTTGGATCATGAGTTGTTTGCGTTGGGTTTAAAAATGGTTGAGTGCGTTGATTTTATTCAGAGTCGTCAATTTCATTGCCGGTCTCACCGGCGTCTTCGTTGTTAAGATGAAAGGCTTCGCCCTCCGGGAGCTCCATCTTTTCGTAGGGCTCGAAATTCCCCTCGTAGATGGGGAGTTTGGAAATGCGGGGATTCAGACCGGCTTCCATATTGAAAATCTCGCGGTAGATCCGGCGTGACAGGACGCCCGCGATGGCTCCGCCGCTCTTGCCGTTCTCCACCATCACACAAAGGGCATAGCGGGGATTGTCAAAGGGGGCGAAGGACGTGGTCCAGGCATTGTGGGTGTGCTCGGGATTGGTCTTGCTGACCTGGGCGGTGCCGGTCTTGGCCGCGATGAAGACATCCTCGAGGGCGACCTTGTTGGCGGTCCCGCCGAGTTCGTTGACAGCCTTCCACATTCCTTTGCGGATGATGTCCATCTCCGCCTGACTCACGCCATTTTGCAGGAGGTCGGCCTTCACGATCGGGATGTTCTCTTTCAACACCACCGTCTGACCGGCGGGGTCCTTGCCAACGACCCGTCTGACAATCCGGGGTTGGTAATTCCGCCCGCCATTCGCGATGGTGGCCGCGACCGAACAAACCTGAAGGGGAGTGGCCAGGGACTGGCTCTGTCCAATGGAAAACTGGGCCAGTGTCGCCTTGGTCATGACGGCTCCGGGATAGCGGTTCCGCCAATCGGAGCTTCCGGGGAGAAGGCCGGGCTCCTCGGCGGGAAGCAGGATGCCGCTTTTCTTTCCAAATCCGAGAAGCTCGAAGGTGCCCACCATTTTCTTAGAGCCAAGATCCCCGGCGAGGGACATGAAGAAGGGATTGCAAGAACGCTGGATGGCCTCGCTCAAGCCGAGAGTTCCGTGACCCCAGGTCTTCCAGCAGCGAATCGGCACCTTGCCAAACTGAATCAACCCCTTGCAGTCATGGGTATGCCATATTCGGTCGTGACGGGCCGCGGCTAAAGCGGTGGGGAGCTTGAAAGTCGACCCCGGGATGTAGGGTCGAAGCGCCCTGTTGATCAGGGGGAAGGCCCGGTTGTCATTGTAAAGTTTGCGGAACTCCGGCTTGAGAGAGGGGATGTAATGATTGGGATCGAAGTCGGGAACGGACACCATCGCGAGAACCTCGCCGTTGTTTGGATCAAGAACCACTGCAGCGCCCCGTCCGATCCGGCGCATGACATTTGCCACGATAAACTGAATACGACTGTCGATGGTCAGCTGGACTTCCGCACCTTCACGGGAGGGTTGGTAGTCCTCCATCGCGATGACCTTTTTTCGTTCATTGCGGACCAGGACCTTCTTGCCGGGGTGTCCTTTCAGGAGCTCGTCGGTGGTGAATTCAATCCCGCTGACGCCCTCCACGTCTCCCTGGAAAAGCTTGTTGGGTTCATTTCGATATTCGTCGGGGATATCACCCTTGGCCCACGGTTTGACATAACCGAGCAGGTGGCCGGTGAGGGGACCATAGGGATAAACCCTCTCCGGAGTCACCCGGACCTCAACGCCCGGAATCTCATGACTTCGAACCGCCACTTTGGTGAATTCATCTTCCTTGAGATCGCGACGATAAATGAAAGGAACAAGTCCACCGTAGGTCTTGTAATGGACCACGACGTTGTCGAGATCCGGACTTTCGGAGAGACCAAAGGAGGTCAGCTTAGGAATGACCCATTCGCGGACGATCTGCTCGATCTTGCCGGCATCGAGAGCAGGTCCAATGCGGGCTTCCTCGTTCAAGGGAGCTTCCTGGGACTCTTCGGGTTTTTCACGTGCCTTCATCTCGCGGTAGCCGCGGTAGATGTCCTCGAGATTGAAGATGATCTCGTAGCTTCGCCGATTGCGCGCCAGCACCACTCCGTTTCGGTCGATGATTTCCCCCCGAACGCCGGGCTCCCGGATTTCCACGGTATGAGTCGTTGGAATGTTGACGATGAACTCCTCCCGTCGATCAATTTGAAATTCGTAAAGACGGGAGAGCAAGGTGCCGCAGCCTGCCAGCACCAGCGCGGTGAGAAGGTAGAGTCGTAAGCGATATCTTGGTTCCATCATGGCGGAAATCAGCGTTCGTATTGAATGGTGTGGCCGCAAAGATCGGCGATGCGGAAAAGGATCCAGAAAATGACCGGCGAGAGGCACATCGTGAACACGGAGGTGGCTCCGATTTGCCTCAGCATCCCGTCATCGAAGGTAAAGCTGCCCAGAATAAAGCGACGCAGGAGGTACTCGACAAAAAGGTAGAGGAAAAGCGCCACTCCGGTCAGGGCGGCCGAGAAATACCACTTACCCTCACGGAAAAGGGGACGGATTCCTTGCATGAGGAAACCCATCAGAGTGTAGAGGATGATGGAGTAGCCGAACTTCAGGGAATCCGGGCTGCTGTGGTAAACCACCGGATCGCCCTCCGCGATGATGAAGACTTGCTGGGCATCCCAGAGGAAGCCTCCGATGAAGGCCAGCGTGAGCATGATGCCGGTCGAGACCGTTACCGAGCCGCAGAGGACAATGAGAGGGAAGAGGAGAATCCGCGCGTCATTCCACGAGGGAATGGGCGGGATGAAGAGCTGAATCAGGCAGCTCAGAAGAAGGAGGCCAATCAGGCTGATGGAGTATGGAAGCATCTCTTCGTCCTAATCACCGGGTGAATCGGTAATGACGAAGACGTTTTTGAGCTTGGTGAAATCAACAGCAGGGGCGACTTCGGCCTCGCCGTAGACGGGGCCGACTTCAAAGTCTTCGATCGTTCCGATAGGAATGTTTGCGGGGAAGAGGCCTCCCCGCCCGTCGGTATAAACCGTCATTCCCTTGCGGAGAATGGCGGTCTTTGAGAGGTAGCGCAGACGCAAACGGGGCGCCTCGCCGTAAGTTGTTTGGCGGCCAACCACGAGGCCGACCTCGCTGGTGCCTTCAATCCGGGCCGATACCTGCGAGACCTCATCGGTAATGAGGAGGACCGAGGAAACGGCATCGCCGGAAAGTTGAAGACGGCCCACCAGGCCGCCATTGGAAGCAAGAACACAGAGCGGAGCCTCCGGCTCGGCCGCAAAGCCGTCCTCGGTGCCCCGGTTGATCTCGATCGTCTTGCCCCACATTTGGGGCTGCTTGCGAACCACTCGTGCGGCCACGACATCAAATCGGGTCCGCTTTTTGAAGGCGAGGGCGCTTCGCAGCTCGTTGTTTTCAGCCTCCAACTCGCGAACACGGGCCGCAATCAGGTTGAAGCGGTCCCGTTCTTCGATCGCCAGTTGGAGTTGTTTCTCCAAATCCTCCGAGTGCTCGACCTCTTCGAGAAACTCGTTGGCAAAAGCCTCGGTCTGTCCCCCCTTGGAGATGAGCGGAGAGATCGAGGTGTAGTAAAGCTGCTGGATCTTGCGCACCGACTTTTCGCTCAGGGTAAAGACCCAGACCAGTCCCGCCAAAAAAAGCAGGAGAGCGAGAAAGTTCAGCGGTTTCATATCCGGCAGAGGATCAGGTCAAACCTACCTTTCGGAGTTGGTCACCCGCTTGAGGAAGGAGATTTCCTCAAGGACCTTTCCCGTTCCTTCCGCAACCGCGCTCAGTGGATCCTCGGCAACGTGAACCGGAAGGCCGGTTTCTTCCCGAAGACGCTTGTCGAGACCGCGGAGGAGGGCTCCACCGCCGGCAAGCACGAGACCGCGGTCCACCAGATCGGCCGCCAGTTCAGGCGGGCAACGCTCCAGAGTGGTCCGAACGGCGTCGACGATTTGAGTGAGTGGATCGGCCATCGCCTCCCGGACTTCCTGCGAAGTGATGGTGATGGTCTTGGGAAGCCCCGAAACCAAATCGCGCCCCTTCACCTCCATCGAGGTCTCCTTGGGAAGATCATTCGCCGAACCGATGCGAATCTTGATGTCCTCGGCGGTGCGTTCCCCGATCATCAGGTTGTAGCCCCGCTTCATGTAGGAAATGATGGCCTCGTCGAGATCGTCCCCGGCGGTGCGGACACTGCGGGCGTAAACGATTCCGGAAAGAGAAATGAGGGCCACTTCGGTCGTGCCACCGCCAATGTCGACAATCATGTTACCCGAGGCGTCTTGCACCGGGAGTCCCACCCCAATCGCCGCTGCCATGGGCTCTTCGATCAGGTAAACCTCGCGGGCGCCGGCCTGTTCGGCTGATTCCTTGACCGCACGACGCTCCACCTCGGTGATGCCGGAGGGAATCGCGATGACCACACGCGGGTGACTTTGACGCTTTCCGCTGACTTTCTTGATGAAATGACGGAGCATGGCCTCGGTGACCTCGAAATCGGCGATCACCCCGTCCTTGAGAGGCCGGATCGCCACGATGTTCCCGGGAGTCCGGCCGAGCATGCGTTTGGCGTCGTCTCCGACCGCCAGGACTTCGTTGGTGCCGGCTTTCACGGCCACCACGGAGGGTTCACGGAGCACAATTCCGTGATCTTTGACATTCACTAGGGTGTTGGCAGTGCCGAGGTCGATACCGATATCGTTCGACAAGAGGCCAAATAGACGGGCAAACACTGGTTAAAAGGGATTGAATTTTAAAAAAAGTTTCCGAAATCTCTCCGGATGACCCGAATTCGGGCCTTCGAGGGGAAAAGATGGAGACCCTGTGACACTTGGTCAAGCCACATTGCTGGCCAGTTTCGGGGGAGGACGGCTGCGATTGAACGCTCCTTGCGAGACGATTTTCATCCTGCGCACACGCTTGAGGTGAGCCGAAAGCCTTCTGGATTGCAGAAGTTTTCATGTTTTTGCGCAGGGTTGCCTCGTCCTCTCCATCGACCGTCGATCATTTGGTGATCTAGCCAATCAACTGAATCAACCGGAAATGATCACGAACGGGTCGCCCCGAAAAACGACGAAAATATTTTTGAAAATCTAATTATTAAGAAATACGAATGGTTTCGAACCTCGTCCGATTTTCGCAGGTCTTCGAAATCGTCCGACGAGCGCTTAAAACCCTCGGAATAGCCACTGAATCCTAGCCGTATTCAAAATCGTCTTGAGAAGATACCTTTTTCGTCTTTCGTCAAGAATCAACATCTACATGATGCCTTTGAAAACGGGCGTCTTTAAAGGAGTCGATGAATGCGCATGTCACAGAAAATTTTGATCTCGTCCTTCGATGGGATGACGAAGCGCGGTGCGAAATAGTTTGGTCGCCATGCAGCAATTGTGAATTCGAGGTGACTGCGAGGCTTTGGTTTCCACCTGGGCTGAATTACCAGGGGCCGACACGGCTGGACTTCTCCACCACATGCTATGCCTTCGCACTTCGATTGTTCGCAGAGGAACTCGACGGGGTCGTGTCGGGAAAAAGAACAACAGCAGTTTATCGAGGGAGCGAAGATATGACGATCGCGATTCAGGAATGGAAAGGGCGTTGCGATTTCAAGAATCGAACAGTGATGGTGTCAGTGCTGAAGTATGAGATGATGAGGACGGTGAATTTGGTTGCGTGCGACACTGAGTTCGAATTGATCCTGGGAAAACCGGAGGATTTCAAGGGAACCGCCAAAGCAATCAACGAGGTAATTTCGGCGCTCGAGATGGATGCTTCCCTCGAAGCACCACATAACCAAGGGCCGTTAAACAAGATGGATCGGGATTGCTCTAATCCTGAGATTTGACCGTTACCGATTTTTGTCGTCATGACCGTCCGACCGTTTACCACAAGTCGAAGCCTGTCTTCGGCATCAATCAACAAACGAAACACCACAAAGCAATGCATGTCTTCTGGGGGATATTAACGGCGGTCATCGGGTTCGCGATGTTCATCGGAGGGCTCACCAAGAGTGAGTTCTTCCTGTATCGAATGATCGTGGGTCGCTCCAAGATTTTGTGGGGAAAAAACGTCCATAAGTTTCACCAGGTAGTAGGGGTCTTGGTCACGACCTTCGGCATCTTGATGATATTGGAAGTGATTCCGGCCTAGGGGAAGAAACCAAATTCCCACCAAGTAGATGAGGGTCAAAATTCAGAGCCCAGTAAGGCCTCATCCTCGCAGCTCATCCCAACGAGAACACCATTAGCCAGGGATACTTGCCACCAACATGGAATGCGTATCTGAATCTCTGGTGGAAAAGACGCGAACTCCTGGTCCATGGTTCTTGGTTAGGGAATCAGCCAAACCGGATCTTGAAAATGAGAAGAGCTTGGCAGAATCCGCTACCCGCCAGTTGAAACAGACTTCACCCCGGGCATCGTAAGGATAGCGTTCCAACCGTCATGTTTAATCAGATACGCATCAGGAAGGCGTGGCTCGGCCTTCTTTTTTTTATCCCACTCCTTGGTTCCGCGAAAGAACGCCCCTTCGTGGTCATTCACCGACGGGGCGAGGCGAACTGCCACACCTTTCGAATCCCAGCCATTGCGCGGACGAACCAAGGGACTCTCTTGGCCGTCTACGACATGCGCTACAAGAGTCGGCGGGATTTGCAGGGACACATGGACATCGGTTTGTCGCGCTCGACCGATGGTGGCAAGACCTGGGAACCACCTCGTCCCATCATGGACATGGGCGAGTTTGGCGGTCTCGGGCAGGATCAGAATGGTTGCTCCGACCCCAACATTCTCGTGGACCGGGAGACCGGTGAGATCATCGTGTCGGCGGTGTGGACTCACGGGAAGCCCAACACTCATCAGTGGCGGGGCAACGGTTCCGAGCCGGGGCTTGAAATCACCAAGTCGACGCAGTTCATGGTGGTGCGTTCGAGAGACGACGGAGTAACCTGGTCAAATCCCGAAAACCTGACCAAAGATCTCAAAGATCCGAAGTGGTATCTTTTTGCTCCGGCTCCGGGGAACGGAATCACGATGTCCGACGGTACGCTGGTCATGCCAACGCAAGGCCGGGATGCAACCGGTAAGCCTTTTTCGAATCTGATCTGGAGTAAAGATCACGGCAAGACCTGGACGGTCTCGAGCCATGCCCGAAGTGACACCACCGAGTGCGCGGTTGCGGAGTTAAGTGACGGATCCCTGATGTTAAACATGAGGGACAATCGGAACCGGAAGGACAAATCAGAAACCAATGGTCGAGCCATTAGTGTGACCCGTGATCTGGGGGAAACCTGGGAGAAGCACTCGTCGGATCATGGGGCGCTGCCTGAGCCAGTCTGCATGGCGAGTTTGATCAGTCACAATATGAAGGACGGGAAGCGGGTTCTCTTTTTCTCGAATCCCAACAGCAAAGTGAAACGCGAAAAGATGACGGTGAGGGTCAGTCCGGACGACGGAAAGACTTGGCCGGTGGA
>JASFWU010000248.1:0-4605 GCA_050049035.1 Akkermansiaceae bacterium
AACCTTGAAAGGACAATCACCTTCAAATAGAACCTCCCCGTGCCTGTCGACCATAGCTTAATTTAGCTTTCCAGTGGCCGAACTTTGGGGTCCGCCTCAAAGATTCCACCAAACCAAAGAAGAGCCCGTCGCCATCCTAGGTAGCTTTGAGCCACTGCGGACGTGACCGGCGGGGTGACTTTTTCGAGAATCTCCGCTTCGTGTTGGGAGACCTTCTCGGAGTGAAGATTACTCTTCAGGATGCGTCTTGCGAAGAGCCCGGCGGTGTCGACAACAGAGGAGACGTTTTGAGAAGCCGATGAGCTGTTGGGTCCGCCGGGGAGGGGAGGAGGTTGGCTGCTGGAGTCACTCATTTGATGGAGCTTTGCTCCCAGTTCTAACGAGTTTTGCAAGGAAGACAATTTTCAACCGCAATCGCCTGACGGTTTGGATGTTAGTAGGGAGGCTCTTCCTCAGGTTGATCTTCTTCGGTGGCCGGTGGAACCGGTTTCCGGAGCTTCGGGTCGTCCCGATACATAATGGTGAGTTTCACCTCGTTTTTGATGACCTTGTTAATGGTCATTTCACGGACATCGACCTGAAATTCCTCCGTGAGCTTTTTGCGAAGGTAGTTTTGGTCGAGCATCAACTCCTTCTCGCTGATCTTGTAATCGACTTCGATCTTTTGAAAGGAACCTCGCCAGATGGAAGGGCGATCCACCAGAAAGGCGGTGGCGAGGATCGTCATTGCCGAGAAAACATCGGCGACCACCGGCATCATGGTATTGACAAAGGTGAGTGAGATCGCGCCAAGAAGATAGGCGATCTCTGTTTTATCGAAGGCTTCGCTGCGAAGACGAACGAGGGCAAGAAGAGCAAAGATGGTAAAACCAAAACCAGCGGTCACCAATGAGCTCGACAAAAAGATGGGGAAGAGAAAGAGGTTAAAGGCCAGCAAGAGAAAGAGCATCTTGTGGTCATGGTGCCTCCGGTAGTAAATGACGTAGGCAAAGAGAAGGATGGTGATGAGGTTGAAGACGATCTTGTAGATCAAGGACCAACCCTGCCGGACCAGCGGAGTGTCTTCGGCAGCCTGATCCATCCAGTATTGCAGAAATCCCTTTTCCATGACGGGATTTTCGGGGTCGAGAATGTTGCCCTGTTCATCGAAAAGCACTTTGATCTTGGAGGTTCCGGTGAAAACCTCAATTTCATAGAAGATTCCCCTGGCTGAACTGTTGATCGCTTCCGCTTCGCGAAAGGCGTCATTCTGATATTTGAGCAGGAAGGCTTCGCGAACATTGGCGGGAAGATTGTTGAAATCGACTTTGTTCTCCGTCTCGTTCCAGATGCCTTGAGGGGTGAAGTCGGCACGGTATTTGACATCATCAATCTTAAAGCTGGCTTCCCAGGAGCCGTTGGAATCGATCTCCCATTCCGGATTGGTGATGTTAGGATACATCTTCCGGAAAGCCTCCAGCACCTCATCGGGAGGATCTTCCTGCGCGAAGCCCGACAGACAAAAGAGAAGAGCCAAAAGGATCTGTTGGCCGATTACCTTCATGGATTGTGTGACTGACCTGAGTTCATAGTGCGTCCGGGAAGTGTTTCATTTGTCCCAATCCATGAGAAGCCGCTTTCTTACGAAATTGTCACTTTTGATGGGGATGGCAGTAAGGCACAAAAAAGCCCGGGAGAGATCTCTCCGGGCTTGAGCGTTGTGAGTTTGGGGCCTTCTCAGCTCAGCACGCCGTTGCGGAGGAGCTCCTGGTAGATCCACCAACAAAGAGAAACGGTGGCAGCCAAAAGAAGGACAAAAATCACGGTGTTGCGGGTGCGGAAGCGTCGTTCGTTGATGATCTGGCCGCGGCTGAGATCGGCGTAGAAACGTCGTTCGCGACGGCGATCTTCAAAGTCGTCAGGCGCTGGAATGGTCGTGCGCTCGCGCTCCCGCTGTTCCATCAGTTTGAGCGGAGCTGATTCGAGAACGGATTCATACTTCGCAATCTCTTCGTCGAGAGCGGCGAGTTCATCGTGGGTCGGTGCGCCGGGACGACGCTTCATTTTACGGAAGAACATGGCTGATAGGGGCTATTTGATGAGGTAAATGACGAGGGCTAGGGTGCCGAGCAGGATGACGGGCAGGTTGAAGGCGAAACCGTTGCGAAGCATGGTCTGGAAGTCCGAGGAACTGGAAAGGCCGCGGATGTTTCCGGGATTGCCACCAAAGATCCCGCTCTTTCGGGTCCCGGCAAAGTAGGATGCGGCCTGGTCGTATTCATCTTCGGCCTTATCCAGGATGACGAGAGCCTTCTGAAGTTCGGTGTTCAGGGTCTCCTTGGGCCAGGCTTCGGGATTCAGCGACTCGATTCGGTTGAGGTGGTTGGCAAAGGCCGCGCGGGTTTGTTCGAGGTCCTCAAGCTCCTGCTTTGATTCGAAAAGCTCCCGCTCAATCGCGGTGATGGAAGCGGCAAACTTCTCGGTGAGATCGAGCTGACCGTTGAGGAATTCCTGTTTGCGATGATTAAGTTCTTCAAGAGCGAGCTTCTGGCGCTCAAGTTCCCGTCTCTGGGCGTGGAGCATCTCGAGCTGGCTCTGTGCGTCAGCAACTTTCCCTTCAAAATCATCGGTAAAAGCGGAATTCTCGTCTGAGATTTCCATCTGGGTCTCATTGACCTTCAGGTGTTGTTTGCGTTCGAGAATGTTGGGCATGTCAGGAGAAACGGTTTGAAACGTTCCTGTCCTTATCACGGCAAGCCAACCAAGACGAGCCCTTTATTTAAGAAATCTTAGATTTCCTCAGCTGTTGATAATCCCGCTTCGTTTTCTTCCTCCTCGCGGAAGGGCTTGCGATACCACTGCCAGACGGGGCGGAACAAGGCCTTCAAATCTTCGAGCAGAAGATAGGCCGATGGGATGAGAAGGAGGGTGATGAAGGTCGCAAAAAGGATCCCGAAACCCAGGGAAACGGCCATGGGCTTGAGAAACTGGGCGTGGATGGCCCGGTCAAACATGAGCGGCATCAAGCCGACAAAGGTGGTGATGGAGGTCAGAAAAATCGGTCGGAAACGCCGGACTCCCGAAGCAAGAACCGCCTCCATGAGGTCCATCCCCTCCCGTCGCTTTTGGTTGATGAAGTCAACCAAGACCAGGGAGTCATTCACCACCACTCCGGTCAGTGCCATGATCCCAAAGACCGAAAGCCAGGAGGGGACGATGTCGAGAATGATATGACCGCCGTAGGCGCCAATCACCCCGAAAGGAACGGCAAGGAGAACGATGAGGGGTTGGGTGATGGACTTGAAGGGGATCGCGAGAAGAGCGTAGAGGGCCAGAATGAGTCCGGCGTAGAGCCAGACGAAACGACTGCCGGTTTCGCGATCTTCCTTCACATAGCCCGACCAGATCCAGGTGACATCCGGGTCACGGGCCACGATCACAGAGATTTCGGGCTCAAGTTTTTCGGCAAGACTGAGGATTTCGACCTCATCGTTTTCGGCTTGGGCGTAAACGTAGGAGACCTGCGCCCCGTCGTTGCGTTCGATGGTTCCGGGAGCTTTCTGCAGGGTGGCGGAAGCCACGGTGGAAAATGGAATGACCGATCCGTCAGGCGCTCGAACGGTGAAGTTTTCAAAAGTGAACATCGATTCGCGCTTTTCTTTCGGAAGCCGGACCATCACGCGAATTTCTTCACCGTCCCGCTGAATCCGTTGAGCTTCCTCTCCATAAAAGGCCTGCCGGATTTGTCGCGCCAGATCTCGCTGGGTGATCTTGAGATCTTCGGCCTCGGGTTTCAGCTTAATCGCAAATTCCTCGCGTCGTCGTTGGTTTTGAGCCCAGGCGGTTTCGATCCCGTCCTGTGCCCTGAAAAGCTGCTCGATCTCCTCAGCAAGGGCGCGCTTTGATTCACTATCGGGACCGCGCAATTCGATGCTCAAGCCATGCATTTCCTTCCGGCCAAAACTGCTGCCGCCCCATTCTCCGGAAACCCGAAGGTATCGCTCACCCTCGATTTTTCCGATCCGTTGCCGCCACATTTGGGCAATCTCAGCGTTGCTGAGTCCCTGCTCAGTGCGCTCGCTGGGAGGCATGATTTCAATGGACACAAAACCTTGTTCAGGATCTCCCTTTCCGCCCCACCGGGAGGCTCCGGTGCTGTTCATGATTCCGCGAATGAGGGATTCGCCGGTTCCAGGATCAATCAATTCCTTTTTGAGTTGCTCTGCACAGTCGACGATATGGAGGAGCTTTTCATCGGTCTCGGCAAACGGGGTGTTGTCCACCATGCTGAGATAAGCCGTGATGCGGTATCGCTCGATCTTCGGCATATCGACGAAGCCGATCTTCCCGCCTTGGTGATATCCGAAACCTGCCAGCGCCAGAGCCAAAAAGAGTGCCAGGGTGGTGTAGCGATGATGAGTCGCGGTGGTCAGGACCGGGCGATAAACTTTCTGAACAAACACCTCCAGTGAGTCGGCAATTTTCTTCTGGAAACGGGCAAAGCCGCCGAGTCGTTTCCGGTTCGTGCTGAGGTGTTTGAGGTGGGACGGAAGAATGAGCTTTGACTCGACCAACGAGAAAATGAGAACGGCCGCGACAATCGGTGGAATCTGATTGGTCCAGTTT